>JBBTWC010000001.1:0-43075 GCA_038062975.1 Patescibacteria group bacterium
TTCCCGGCATCCCGACGTATGAATAACAAAAAACTCCTCTGTGGCAGAGGAGTTTTTTGTTTCAAGATCGGCTTTATTTCGCGTCTTTTGCAAGAGTACGGATAGCGCGGGTAGAAAGGCGCAATTTCATTCCTCCGAGACGCTTTGTCTGAAGGTTTATTTTGAACTTGCGACGAGTAGCAATGTTGGAGTGGCTCCGGGAATTGCCTGTCTGTGTTCCGCGGCCGGTCATTTGGCACACTCGGCTCATAGGTTTACGGTTGAGGAGTTACAGAAATGAGAGTATCATACAGAGGTAACTTTGGCAAGACTCAAACTTATTATGACAGCAGTTATTATACTTATCGGCTTTTATCTCGTCATTCTTTTGTATTCGGTTATTATTCACGAGGTCTCTCATGGAGTAGCGGCTCTCTTTTTGGGTGATCGAACAGCTCAGTATGCGGATCGGTTGAATCTTAATCCTGCAAAGCATGTAGATCCTTTTGGTTCTATCGTTTTGCCTCTTATTCTGTTCATTTCTCAGTCACCGTTTTTGTTCGGCTGGGCGAAGCCGGTTCCATATAATCCCTATAATCTCCGGAATCAAAAATGGGGACCGACGCTGGTAGCGCTCGCTGGCCCTGCTTCAAATCTTCTTTTGGCATCTTTGGCGGCACTTATTGCCAAACTTCTCCCACTTTCTTATTTGGCAAAGGTTGATATTATCAGTCGTTTGTATGGGGTTATCGGCGGTGAGGGGAGTCTCTTTGATCGCTATAGCCTTTTATCTGAAGCACTTTCGGGATCTCTTCTCAGTATCTTTTTTGGCCTTTTGCTCATTGTTATTCTCTGGAATGTCGTCCTAGCGTGTTTCAATTTGTTACCTATTCCTCCTTTGGATGGCTCAAAATTGCTCTATGCGCTCCTTCCGCTCAAGGAACAGACGAAAGCTTTCCTAGAACAGTATGGACTTTTTATTTTGATTTTTGTGATTCTTTTTCTTTCCGGTCCGATCGGTATTTTTATAGGAAGTGTTCTCAAAGGCTTCTTTACATTTACCTTGTAAGCCGGTATATTTCTCCTCTTGGGGAGGGGAAAGAGAGGGGGCAAGAATTCGAGTTGACAAGTTGAAAGCTTTCCGATACTATAGCCAATACAGAAAAGCCAGAGGCTTTTTCTTTATTTGTCCTTGTTTTTGAATGATTTTTTCAATCCAGTCCTAATTTTATAGAAGTCCTGTGGCAACCATCAACCAGCTCATCAAGAAAAACCGTAAGTCTACCAAGAAGAAATCAAAGTCTCCTGCGATGACGTATTCTTTGAATACCGTAAAGAACCGCAATACGTATCATGAGAGCCCTTTTAAGCGTGGAGTATGTCTCAAGGTTTCTACTCAGACTCCAAAGAAGCCAAACTCCGCTCTTCGTAAAATTGCTCGTGTACGTCTCACGAACGGAATGGAAGTAACAGCCTATATTCCAGGAGAAGGACACAACCTTCAGGAGCACTCGATTGTTATGATCCGTGGAGGACGCGTAAAAGATCTTCCAGGTGTGCGCTACCACGTTGTACGCGGAGTGTTTGACTCAGCTGGTGTGAAGCGTCAACAGAGTCGTTCGAAGTATGGAGCCAAGAAGGAAAAGAAGAAGGATTAGTATTGAAACTTTTTAGAATATGCCACGTAGAAAGAGACAATTTCATCGCGAATGGAAGGCGGACGCTGTCTATGACAATCCGTTGGTTGGTCATTTTATCGGTATGATTATGTGGAACGGCAAGAAGAGTATTGCCGAGAGAATCATATACGATGCTTTTGATATTATTTACGACCGAACCAAAAAGGCTGGTCTCAATACTTTTGAGCAGGCTATCAAGAACGTTTCTCCTCTGCTCCAGCTGAAGAGTCGTCGTGTTGGTGGTGCAAACTATCAGGTTCCAGTTCCTGTTTCTGGAGAGCGTCGTCAGGTATTGGCTATGCGCTGGGTACGTGACGCATGTCGTCTTCGCAAAGGAAAGAGTATGGCTGAAAAGCTGGCTGACGAACTTATCGACGCTTCAAACAAGACTGGGACAGCTATGAAGAAGCGTGAAGATACGCACCGTATGGCAGAAGCAAACAAGGCCTTTGCTCACTTCGCTTAGTCTTCCTCATACAAGATACGAGAGAGGTGTATGGATCATAAAAATGAAACAGCACTTCGAGAGTTGCTCGCAGCCTCGCCTGTCCTGATTGGAGAAACATACGTGCACTACAAAGATTTGGAGAAGGTGTATCTCGTTACGGATGTTGTGATAACAGAAGCTGATAATACTGTTTCGATAGTGTATAAAGCTTTATCCGGAGATACAGAAGGAATTTCCTTTGTCAGACCACTCTACGAATTTCAAGAATGGCTTTCATTTCCTGGGGGAAATTCTGTACAAAGATTTTCTCTTGTGACTGTGAAATAATATTTTTTATCAAGTACAAAAAGTATACTTATGGACCGAAAGATCCCTATCGAGAAATGTCGTAATATTGGAATCATTGCTCATATTGACGCTGGGAAGACTACAACCACCGAGCGTGTTTTGTTTTACACGGGTATTACTCACAAGATTGGAGAAGTGCACGAAGGTGAGGCAACGATGGACTGGATGGAGCAGGAACAAGAGCGTGGTATTACGATTACTTCAGCAGCGACTACTTGTTTTTGGAAGGATCACCAAATAAATATTATCGATACTCCTGGACACGTAGACTTCACAGTAGAAGTAGAGCGTTCACTCCGTGTTTTGGATGGAGGAGTCGTTGTCTTTGACGGAAAAGAAGGTGTAGAACCACAGTCAGAAACGGTATGGCGTCAGGCTGACAAGTATGATGTTCCTCGTATCTGTTTTATTAATAAGATCGACAAAGAAGGCGCTGTTTTTGACGACGCTTTTAACTCTATTGGAAATCGTTTGACTCCAAATGCGGTAGCTGTTCAGCTTCCTATGGGAGAGCGCGGAGACTTTTACGGTGTTATCGATTTGATGAAAATGAAGTCATACACCTTCAGCGGTGCTATGGGAGAAATCGTTACCGAAGCAGAAATCCCAGCTGAATTCTTGGACAATGCGAAGGCATGGCGTGAAAAGATGGTAGAGAAAATTTCAGAAACAGATGATGCTCTTACGGAGAAGTATTTGTCCGGTGAAGAAATCAGTGTTGAAGAATTGAAGAAGGCTTTGCGTCAGGCCGTTATTGCTGTGCGTCTCTTCCCAGTGTTTACAGGAACCGCTCTTCGGAACAAAGGTGTCCAGCTTGTCTTGGATGGTGTTGTAGACTACCTCCCATCTCCAATCGATATCCCACCAATCAAGGCGATTGATCCAAAGACAGACGCTGAAGTGGAGCGTAAGACGAATGATGAAGCAAAGTTTTCTGCTTTGGCTTTCAAAGTTGCAACTGATCCTTTTGTTGGACAGCTAACATTCTTCCGTGTGTATTCTGGTACCGTGAAGGCTGGTTCGTATGTGCTCAACTCAACCAAGGGTGAGAAGGAGCGTATCGGACGCATTCTTCGTATGCATGCCAATCACCGTGAAGAAATTGAAGAACTCGGCTCAGGAGATATCGGAGCACTTGTGGGTATGAAATCAACAACCACCGGAGATACTCTGTGTGATATCGATAGCCCAGTTATTCTTGAATCTATTACTTTCCCAGAGCCTGTTATTGACATTGCTATTGAGCCAAAGACGAAAGCTGACCAAGAAAAAATGGGCGTTGCTTTGAAGAAGTTGATGGAAGAAGATCCAACATTCCGTGTTAGAAGTGATGCAGAAACCGCTCAAACAATTCTTTCTGGAATGGGAGAGTTGCACCTCGACATCTTGGTAGATCGCATGAAGCGTGAATTCAAAGTAGAGGTAAATGTGGGTCGTCCACAGGTAGCCTATCGCGAAACGATTCGCGCCCAGGCTGAAGCTGAAGGGAAGTATATTCGTCAGTCAGGTGGTCGTGGTCAGTACGGACACTGTTGGTTGCGCGTTGTTCCAAGAGAACCAGGAGAAGGATACGAATTCCTCGATGAGATTAAGGGTGGTGCTATTCCTCAGGAATTCATCAAGCCGATTGATAAGGGAATTCAGGAAGCTATGGAAACGGGTGTTCTTGCTGGGTACCCAATGGTAGACATTGGAGTAACCGTATACGACGGATCCTATCACGACGTTGACTCCTCAGAATCTGCCTTCCGTATTGCTGGATCTATGGCCTTTAAAGAGGCTTGTCGTAAGGCAAAGCCTATTATCCTCGAACCAGTGATGAAGGTAGCAGTGACGACTCCAGAGAGCTTTATGGGAGATATCGTAGGAGACCTTTCTTCGAAGCGTGGTGTCATCAAGGAGATGATTGCTCGTGGAGAAGGGGCAACAGCAGTCAAGGAAATCCATGCTGAAGTACCACTTTCTTCCATGTTTGGCTACGCTACCCAGATGCGTTCTATGTCTCAGGGACGAGCGAGTTATGCCATGGAATTTGGTCATTATGCAGAAGTTCCAAGTAATGTGGCTCAGGAAATCATCGGAAGTAGGCAACCAGCCGGAGCAGAGGCTAAGTAGAAGCCTTTTTCGCAAAACGGAAACTTGACAGGTATAAAAGATATTGATACTATACCTATCGACGCTTTTCCCAAGCTTTTTTCGTTTTTGAAGAAAGAGAGGAGAACAATTAGTAAAAATAATTTACGTAACTTATTAGGGTTATGGCAGAGCAATTTCAGCGCACCAAGCCTCACGTTAACGTTGGTACTATTGGCCACGTTGACCACGGCAAGACAACTTTGACAGCCGCTATTCTTCATGTTTTGAGCATGAAAGGATTGGCCAAGGAGAAGTCAATAAACGAAATCGACAAGGCTCCAGAAGAGCGCGAGCGTGGTATTACCATCGCTACTGCTCACTGTGAGTATGAGTCAGATAACCGTCACTACGCACACGTAGACTGTCCTGGACACGCCGACTATATCAAGAACATGATTACCGGTGCTGCTCAGATGGACGGTGCTATCTTGGTAGTTTCTGCTACTGATGGTCCTATGCCACAGACTCGCGAGCACATTCTTTTGGCTCGTCAGGTTGGTGTACCAGCTATCGTTGTTTTCTTGAACAAAGTAGACATGGTAGATGACGCAGAACTCGTTGACCTCGTTGAAGCTGAAGTTCGTGAACTCCTTTCAAAATATGAGTTTGATGGTGATAACGCTATCGTTGTTCGTGGAAGTGCTTTGAAGGCTCTTGAAGCGAAGACTCCTGAGGAAGAAGCTGCTAAGCCAATCTTTGATTTGATGGCCGCTTTGGATACTCAGATCCCAGATCCAGTTCGTGATACTGAAAAGCCATTTTTGATGCCTATCGAAGATATCTTCTCAATTGAAGGACGTGGAACAGTAGTTACTGGTCGTATCGAGCGTGGTACTATCAACGTAAACGAAGAAGTTGAAATCGTTGGTCTCCGCGATACTGTAAAGACAGTAGTAACCGGAATCGAAATGTTCAACAAGTCTCTTCCAAACGGTACTGCTGGTGATAACGCTGGTCTCTTGATCCGTGGTATTAAGAAAGAAGATGTCGAGCGTGGACAGGTACTCGCAAAGACTGGTTCTATCAAGCCTCATACTGAATTTGACTGTGAAGTATATATCCTTTCAAAGGAAGAAGGTGGTCGCCATACTCCATTCTTTAAGGGGTACAAGCCTCAGTTCTACATCCGTACTACTGATGTAACTGGAGAAGTAGAACTTCCAGAAGGAACAGAAATGGTTATGCCTGGTGATACTGTGACTCTTAAGGTAAAACTTTTGGCTCCAGTAGCTATGGAAGACGGTGTACGCTTCGCTATTCGTGAAGGTGGCCGTACTGTAGGTGCCGGTGTTGTAACAAAGATCTTGAAGTAAGCTTCGAGTGAATACAGTAGAGAGGAGTAACTGTACTCCTCTCTACGAATATTCTCTTGAATATATCAGAGAAGAAATAGTATAAACGATACAATGAAAAAGACCGAAAGCGCTCCAAGTATGCGCGTCAGAATCAAGATTAAGGCATACGATCATAAGGTGATCGACCAGTCTGCACGTAAGATTGTCGAAACCGCTGAACGTACAGGTGCTGAGATCACGGGTCCTGTCCCGCTTCCAACAGAAATCCACAAGGTAACAGTAAACCGCTCTACCTTTGTCCATAAGAACTCGCGAGATCAGTACGAAATGCGTGTTCATAAGAGACTTATTGATATCGTCAATCCAACAGCAAAAACGATTGATAATCTCACGAGTTTGGATCTCCCAGCAGGAGTAGATGTAGAAATAAAAATGTAGTACTCGTTCAAGTCTTTCCCTCATTTCTGGTAACGGTTGGAGGAGGAGGATACTAGGCGGGCCAGGGTTTGAAAAAACCATAAACTGGCTGTGCTCAAGTCAGTTTTTTATTTAGATAAATGAGAGAAAGCAGTTTACATACCGATATGAAATTCTTGATTGGAAAAAAACTTGGAATGACGACGCTCTTTGATGAAACAAAGGGTGCCTTGAATGTCACGCTTATTTCTTTTACAGAGAACAAAGTGACGGCTACTCGTTCCATGGAAAAGAATCAGTATATCGCGGTTCAAGTAGAGACTGCCAAGACATCAAAGAAAACGGTTCGCCGAGAATTTCGTCTTGATAAGAATGGTCCAAAGGATACTGAAGATCTTTCGAAGGTATTGGAGCAGTATGCAGAAGGGACCGCTCTTTCTATCGATCAGTTTGAGGTTGGTGAGAAAGTAAACATTTCTGGTATTACGAAAGCCAAAGGTTTCCAGGGTGTTGTGAAGCGATACAACTTCCGCGGAGCTCCAGCGAGTCATGGACGAAAGCACGATATGCGAAAGCCAGGATCTATTGGAGCAACATTCCCAGAACACGTTATCAAGGGTCGCAGAATGGCTGGTCGCATGGGCGGAGAAAACATGACTGTTCGCAATCTCTCAGTAGTGTACGTGAATCCTTCGGAAGGTCTCATCGGTGTACGCGGGGCTGTGCCTGGAGTGAATGGACGCATCGTCAAAGTGATGACCACGAAGTAAAGAAACTATTTTCAAAGATATGCTGAAGGTACAGGTAAAAGACATTGCTGGTAAAGACGTCAAAGAGATTACTCTCAAAGAGTCTGTTTTTGGTCTGCCTTCAAACGATGCTCTTTTACACCAAGTGTACGTTATCCTTTCTGGAAACCAGCGTACTGCTATTGCTCATACCAAAGATCGTAGTGAACGTGCTGGATCCGGTCGTAAGCCATGGCGTCAGAAGGGGACTGGACGTGCTCGTGTGGGACAGGTACGAAGTCCAATTTGGCGTAAAGGTGGTGTCACCTTTGGACCAACAAAGGATCGTAATTTTTCAAAGAATTCAAACGCCAAGATGCGCCAGAAGGCCGTTATGGTTGCTCTCTCTGAAAAGATACGCTCCGGAAAATTTATTGTCCTCGATGCTCTTTCTTTCTCTGACCCAAAGACAAAGTTATTTGTTGAATCAGTGAAGGCTCTTGGGATTACTGGAAAGAGTTTGACCGTTGGGTTTATCCAGGAAGAGCAGGCAGTAGCTCGCATGAGTAGCAATGTAAAGAAGGTGGGAAGTACGCTCGTAGAGAATATGAATGTTTTGGAACTCCTCGATCGCGAATACGTTATTGTATCAGTTGCTGGTATCAAGCGTTTGGAAGAGCGCTTTGCTAAGTGGGAGAAATAAAGAACGAATATGGCTATTTTCACCAAAACAACTGAAGAGAAAGAAGAGAAGAAGGCTCCTGCCAAGAAAGCTGTGAAGAAGCTTGTAGGAAAGGAAAGTCCTTTAGCTGCTCGTGTTCTTCTTCGTCCTCGTATTACAGAAAAAGCGTATGCTATGAATGCTGAGAACAAGTTTGTTTTTCAGGTTTCAAAGGAAGCTACAAAGCGTTCTGTAAAGCAAGCTGTTGAAGAAGCATACGGAGTATCTGTCCTCGATGTGAATATTGTTCGCCTCCCAGCCAAGCGCCGTGTTTTCGGACGGACTCAGCAAGTGGGATACAAAAATGGAGTAAAGAAAGCAATTGTAAAAGTAGCAGAAGGACAGACGATAGAATTATTTAAGGGCGGTATCTAAAGAGCGTAGAAGCATATGGCAATTAAGATCTACAAAAAGAATAGTGCTGGCCGCCGCAACATGTCGGTGGTAAAGCCAGATGGCGTAACGGAGCGAGCTCCGGAGAAGTCTCTTTTGGCACCACTGAAGAAGAAAGCTGGTCGTTCACACGGAAAGATTTCTGTACGTCACCAAGGTGGTGGACACAAGCGTCGTTATCGTTTGGTGGACTTCCGTCAGAACAAATTTGATATTCCTGGAAAAGTAGCCAGTATTGAGAAGGATCCAAACCGTTCTGGTTTGATTGCTTTGGTTCATTATGCTGATGGAGAAAAGCGCTATATCCTTGCAACGCATACTATGCGCGCAGGAGACACTATTATTTCTGGAGAGAATGTTCCAGTAGCCAATGGCAATCGTCTTCCTTTGAAAAATATCCCACCAGGAACGACTATCTGTAACATTGAGATGAAGATTGGAAAGGGTGGACAGATTATCCGGAGTGCTGGTGCTCAAGCAACGCTTATGGCCCTTGATGGTCCTATGGCTCAGGTGAAGCTCACTTCTGGTGAAATCCGCTTGATTAGCAAAGAGTGCTATGCTACGCTCGGACAAGTCAGTAACTTCGAACACAGCGCTGAAATTATCGGAAAAGCTGGCCGTGGTCGCTGGAAGAACAAGCGTCCAGGTGTCCGTGGTTCTGCTATGAACCCGGTAGACCATCCACACGGTGGAGGAGAAGGTGCGCAGCCGATTGGTATGCATCCGAAGACTCCATGGGGTAAGCCGGCTCTCGGTAAGAAGACCCGTAGCAAGAAGCATCAGAGCAACAAATACATTATCAAGCGAAGATTCAAGAAATAATCCAGGGAACTTATGTCACGCAGTCTCAAAAAAGGTCCATACGTTGATCCACGCGTCCTCAAGAAAATTGAAGGAAAGAAGCTTGGCGACCGCGAAGTTATCAAGACCTGGTCACGCGCCTGTGTTATTGCTCCTGAAATGGTTGGATTTACCTTCGGAGTACACAATGGACGGGACCATATATCCGTATTTGTGACTGAAGAAATGGTAGGACATCGTTTGGGAGAATTTTCTCCAACACGCAAGTTTACCCGCCATGGTGGAAAGATGCAGAAAGAAATGGAACAGGCTTCGAAACAAAGAGAGCTTGATG
Organism: Patescibacteria group bacterium; assembly: GCA_038062975.1. Lineage (GTDB taxonomy): Bacteria > Patescibacteriota > Minisyncoccia > Moranbacterales > UBA1568 > UBA1568. The sequence goes on from JBBTWC010000001.1 coordinate 9,283, forward strand.
CAGCCAAGGCTGCAAAGGCTTCTACTGCCGCTAAGAAATAGTCTCGTATATGAAAGTACACGCAACCCTCAACAACCTAAGAATCTCTCCTCGCAAAGTTCGTCTTGTGACGCATGCTTTGATTGGAGTAGATGCAAAAGAAGCTGTGCTTCAGCTTGATAAGCAAGTAAAGCGTACAGCTCTTCCTTTGCAGAAATTGCTCGAGAGTACACTTTCGAATGCTATTCATAACTTTGGATTGGATGAGGCAAACCTCTATATTTCAGAAATTCGTGTAGGAGATGGATTGAAACTCAAGCGTTGGCTTCCACGAGCTTTTGGACGAGCAACTCCTCTGATTCGCCGTGGTTCGAATGTAACCTTGTTTCTTGAAGAAAAGGTTGAAGGAAAAAACCGTAAGACTGTAAAGAAGAAGGTAGAAAAAGTAGTACTCCCAGATACTGAAATTGCTGATGAAGAAAAGGAAGAGAAGATTTCACAGGGAGGACGACCTCTGATCGACAAGAAGGACGTTTCTAATAAAGGTATGCAGAAGGGTGTAGCTAAAAAAGTATTCCAACGCAAAGCGATATAATCCTATGGGCAATAAAGTTAATCCAACTGGTATCCGTCTTGGTATCACGACTCAGTGGCAGTCGCGCTGGTTTGGCGATAAAAAGATGTACCGCGAACAGCTTCGCAAGGATGTAGAAATCCGCGAGCTTATCGTGAAGAAGTGGAAAGCAGCTGCGATTGCTTCGGTAAACATCGAACGCTCTTCAGGTCTGATCCGTATTATCATCCACACTTCCCGTCCTGGTGTTTTGATTGGTCGTGGAGGAACGGGTATCGAAGATCTGACTCGCGTAGTGAAAAAGCGTTTCTTTGCTGGAAAGAAGATTGATATGAAGGTGGAAGTCCAGGAAGTGAAGCAGGCTGAAGCCAACGCGATGTTGGTAGCTCAGCAAGTAGCTGAACAGTTGGAACGCCGTATGCCATTCCGTCGTATCTTGAAAGGGATGCTCGACCAAGTTGAAGCCAACAAGGGTATTGAAGGAGCAAAGATTGAAATTTGTGGACGTCTCGGAGGAGCTGAAATGTCACGTCGCGAATGGCTCTCACGCGGAAAAATCCCTCTTCATACATTGCGCGCTGATATTGATTTTGCACGTTATGAAGCGAATACAACCTACGGAGTAATCGGTATCAAGGTTTGGATTTACAAGGGAGAGAAGTTTATTGAAGAAACCAACGAGTAAGAGAACTGTATGCTGTTAATGCCACGAAAAGTAAAACACAGAAAGCACCACCGAGGAGGATGGTCGGGAAGTCCGGCAACCCGCGGTGCTGAGGTGAGCTTTGGAAGCTTCGGATTGAAGTCTCTCGAAGAAGGCCTTATCACTGCTCGTCAGATCGAGGCAGCACGTCGTGCTATGACTCGTTCTATCCAGCGCGGAGGAAAGGTGTGGATTCGGGTATTTCCGGATAAGCCAATGACCAAGAAGGGTGAACAAACTCCGATGGGTAAGGGTAAAGGAAGTGTTGATCACTTCGTTGCCAAGATCCGAGCCGGAAAGGTATTGTTTGAACTCGATGGTATTTCAAAGACAGCAGCAGTCGAGGCCATGCGTCTCGCGGCTCACAAGTTGGGAGTCAAGACCAAGTTTATAGAGAAGCAATAAAGATTTCGTTATGAAAGCACAAGAGTGGAGAGAAAAAAATGTTGCCGAGCGTAAGCAAGCGCTCATCGAACTTCAGGATAAGTCCCGGAAGCTCCGTTTTGACTTGGCTACTCGTGAAGCAAAGAACCATAGCGAACTCGGAAAGATAAAGAAAGACATTGCTCGCCTCCTCACTATTGGCCGCGAAGTAGAAGTAAGCCTTGACGAAACGCCTGAATCCAAGTAGGATTTCTCTTTACCATACATCTATGAAACAAGTTGAATCAAAGGAAAAAGTGAATAAGGCGCCAAAGTGGAAAGGCACCGTAGTAAGCGACAAAATGGATAAAACCATTGTTGTGAAGGTGGATACCTTAAAGACTCATTCAAAGTACCTCAAGCAGTATCGTTCCAGTAAGAAGTACAAGGTACACGATGAGGAAAACAAGCACAAGATAGGAGATGTGGTTACGTTTGAAGAGTGCCGACCACGAAGCAAAGACAAGCGTCATCAAATCGTGTCAGAATAAAAAGAGAATCAGAGAAGTTATATGATCCAAGTAGAAACCATGTTGAAAGTCGCGGATAACAGCGGTGCAAAAAGCATTAAGTGCTTTAAGGTGCTCGGGGGAACCCGTCGTCGTTACGCTGCGCTCGGCGATATTATCGTGGCTTCTGTAAAGTCTGCTGAACCACGCGGAATGGTCAAAAAGGGAGACAAAGTAAAGGCAGTGATCGTTCGTCAGCACAAAGAGTACCGACGTAAGGATAACTCCTATATCCGTTTCGATGAGAATGCCGCTGTGATTTTGGATGCTAACAACCAAGACCCAAAGGGAACCCGTATTTTCGGTCCAATCGCTCGTGAACTCCGTGAAAAGGGATTCTCGAAGATTGTTTCACTCGCTCCTGAAGTACTGTAAAGCAAACGTATGAAGATCAAGAAAGGCGACCAAGTTGAAGTCATATCAGGCAAAGACCGCGGAAAGCGTGGTGAAGTGCTGGTTGTTTTGTCGCAAGTCGAAAGAGTTGTGGTCAAAGGAGCAAACATAATGACTCGCCATATCAAGGCTCGTCGTGATGGTCAGAAAGGTGAGCGTATTGAAAAAGAAGCTCCTATCCATGTTTCAAATGTTATGTTGGTCTGCCCAGAAACAAACAAGCCAACACGCATTGGATACAAAATTGAAGGAAAGGAAAAAGTTCGTGTAAGTAAGCGATCAGGCAAAACCCTCTAGTCTATGAAAACTCCGAATGTAAAAACAATTTATACGGACAAGGCTGTTCCGGGAATGAAGAAAGACTTGGGTATCAAGAACCCAATGGCTTTGCCTCGAGTTGCCAAGATAGTCGTCAATGCTGGTATTGGTAAGGTCCTCAAAGACACCAAGCGCGTTGAAGAAATGGTAACGTCTCTTGAAGCGATTACCGGACAGAAGATTGTTATGACTCAGGCAAAAAAGGCTATTGCTGGATTTAAAATCCGCGAAGGACTCGAAGTTGGTATGCGTACGACTCTTCATGGTGAGCGCATGTGGGACTTCTTGGACCGCTTGCTCCACATTGCTCTTCCACGTGTACGTGATTTTCAGGGACTTTCTGCTTCTATTATTGATCAGAGTGGAAACTGCAATATCGGTATCAAAGAACACATGGTATTTCCTGAAATCGTTCCTGAGAAAGTTCAACACATGTTTAGTTTTCAAATCAATATTGTTACCACAGCAAAGAACAAAAAAGAAGGAGAAGCATTATTCCGTTTTCTTGGTCTTCCTCTTCAGGTTGAGGAGAATAAGAAAGATTAGTAACATTCATTATGGCAAAAACATCAACCCAGGCAAGAGCACTCAAGACACCGAAGTTTTCGACTCGTATCGTAAATCGATGTTGGAAGTGTGGTCGAAAGCACGGATATTTGCGCCGATTTGACCTTTGCCGTATTTGTTTTCGGGAGCTTGCCTCCACAGGACAGATACCGGGTGTGAAGAAGGCGTCCTGGTAATATTAAGATGAATAGTGGTTTTATAAGAAATTTGTATGCTTGATCCAATCGCAGATATGCTCACTCGGGTTCGTAACGCTCAGGCTGCTGGCCATCAGAAGGTCTCAGTTGGTGCTTCGAATCTTAAACACAGAGTTGCCGAAATCCTTGTTCGCGAGGGCTTTGTTGAGCGTGTTGAAAAAGAAACAGAAGGTGTGCGCTCGACTCTGACTCTTTGGCTCAAGTATACCCAAGTGACACCGACAAAGCGTACCCCAGCTATTCAGGAGATTACTCGCGTCAGTAAGCAGGGTTGCCGTATTTATGTGAAAAGTCACGAAGTGAAGAAGGTAAAAAATGGATATGGTATTGCGATTCTTTCTACTTCTCAAGGTGTTATGACCGGAGGAGAGGCCTTTGCAAAAGGTTTGGGAGGAGAATACCTCTGTAAAGTCTGGTAAAGAATATTTATATGAGTAGGATTGGAAAAAAACCAGTAGCCGTTCCAGCAGGGGTTGAAGTAACCCAGAAGTTGAACGTGATTCACGTAAAGGGACCAAAGGGAGAACTTTCTTTTGAACATCGCCGTGAAGTAAAAGTTTCTGTAGAAGGAAGCGAGATTCAGGTATCGAAAGTAGGCTCAACCAAGTTGGCACAGGCCTTGTGGGGAACGACTGCCAAAAGCATTGAAAATATGTTTGTTGGTGTTACCGAAGGTTTCACGAAGCAACTGGAACTCAATGGAGTTGGATACCGTATGTCTCTTAGTGGATCAAAGGTAACCTTTGCGCTTGGTTTTTCCCATCCAGTTGAAATGGTGGTTCCAGCCGGTCTCGAAGCAAAGGTAGAAGGAAACGTGTTAACGATCTCAGGTATCGATAAGCAATCTGTTGGACAGTTTGCAGCGGTAGTGAGAAAATTGAAGCCCGTTGAACCGTACAAAGGAAAAGGTTTCCGCTATGTAGGAGAAATTGTACGTCGCAAGGAAGGTAAGAAGGCATCCGCATAAATCAAGAGAGTACCCTTATGTTGAAACAAGAATCACGACAATTGAAACGCGCTGCACGAAAGCGTCGTATCCGCGCAAAGATATCTGGCACTGCCACTTGTCCTCGTCTTTCTGTTTTCCGGAGCCTTCGAAATATTTCTGTGCAGGCTATTGATGATGTAGCGCAGAAAACCCTGACCCAGGCTAATATTACTGATCTTGGAAAGAAAGCAAAGAATACCCTTGAAGGAGCTGCTTTGGTAGGGAAGTTGATTGCAGAACGTTTGAAAGAGCAGGGTATCGAAGAGGCAGTATTTGATCGCGGAGGATATCGTTATCATGGAAAGGTAAAGGCGCTCGCCGATGCTGCCCGTGAAAATGGATTACTTGTATAAACTGATAAAGATTTCTTTATAACCTATGGCACCGAATCCACGAAAAAAACAAGGTCGACGCGAGAAGCCAGAGTTTGAACAAAAACTCCTGAATTTGGCGCGCGTCACGCGTGTTGTAAAGGGTGGTCGCCGTTTCCGCTTCCGTGCCACACTGGTTATTGGAAACCGGAAGGGGAGAGTTGGTGTCGGAGTAGCGAAGGGTTCTGACGTCTCAGACGCTATCCAGAAGGCATTTAACGATGCGAAGAAGAATATGGTGTCTATTGAGCTTGCTGGATCTACTATTCCTCACGACATTTCTGCAAAGTTGGGAAGTGCGAAAGTACTCCTCAAGCCAGCACGTGAAGGACAGGGTGTTATTGCTGGAGGTGCTGTGCGTGCGGTGGTTGACCTTCTCGGAGTGAAGGATATCGTTTCCAAGTCTTTGGGAGCATCAAACCAGCTCAATGTTGCTCGTGTTACCGTGAAGGCTCTTCTTATGCTCAAGGCTCCTCGCGTTGCAACTCCAAAAGAAACAAAACCAACACCTGAGGTTATCGAAACTGTGTAAATCCTTCTGTAATAGAGAGACAATACTATGCAAATTCACGAACTTACATTAGCGCCTCGTAAAGGCAAGAAACGCATTGGGCGTGGCGGAAAGCGTGGAACCACGGCTGGACGCGGAACAAAGGGGCAGAAGGCTCGAAGTGGAGCAGCTGTCGATCCTCTCTTTGAAGGTGGACGTTCAACGTTTATTGAGCGTTTGAAGAAGCTTCGTGGAGTAAAGTCTATTCATGCTAAGAAGCACACCGTTACTCTTTCTCGTATTGATGAAGCGTACCAAGAGGGGGATTCTGTAACCGTACAGTCCTTGGTAGAGAAAAAACTTGTTTCTAAAAAAGCTCTGAAAGAGGGCGTCAAGATCGTGGCGACCGGAACTCTTTCAAAAAAGCTTTCTCTTGCAGAGGGTATTTCCGCTTCAGAAAAGGCAAAAGAAGCCTTCGGAATCGCTGCCTAGACTGCTCTTTAGCGGTACGGTATACTTCTTTCGTAGGGATATACCAAACAAACTTCAATGCTCAAGATTCTCAATTCTCTTTTTCGAGTAGCCGAGCTCAGAAATAAAATCCTTTTTATTCTGGGCCTTTTGGTTATTTATCGAATTGCAGCCAATATCCCGCTCCCAGGAGTGGATGTCTTAGCGTTGCGCCGTCTTTTTGATCAGAATGCCTTTCTCGGACTTTTGAATATTTTTTCTGGTGGAGGACTTTCAAATATTTCTATTGTTCTTCTCGGAGTCGCTCCCTATATTACTGCATCGATTATCATGCAGCTTCTGACAACGATTGTTCCTTCTCTGGAACGATTGTACAAAGAAGAGGGAGAGCAGGGTCGCCAGAAATTCAACATGTGGACTCGCTGGATTACGGTGCCACTTGCAGCGCTGCAATCTTTCAGTATGCTGTCGCTCCTTCGTTCCCAGAATATTCTTGGAGACCTCAGTTCATTTAATATGGCGGTAATTATTATTAGTGCTACCGCTGGAACTATTTTTCTCATGTGGCTTGGAGAGCTTATTACCGAGAAGGGTCTTGGAAATGGAGTGTCAGTTATTATCTTTGCCGGAATTGTTTCGAGTCTTCCAACGATGTTTTCTCGTTTTCTCTCCACATGGGATCCGGGACAACTCTTTACGTATCTTATCTTCTTCGCAGTAGGAGCTATTACTATTGCCGGAGTAATCTTTATTAATGAGGGACAGCGAACGGTTCCGGTAGCCTATGCAAAGCGGGTGCGAGGAGCACAAGTTTATGGAGGCGCTGCGACGCACTTGCCACTAAAGGTAAACCAGGCGGGTGTAATCCCTATTATCTTTGCTGTTTCTTTGATCTTGATTCCAACCATGGTAGCAAATTACTTAGCTCAGGCAGGAACTGGTCAGGTAGCGAGTATGGCTGTTTCAGCGAGTGCGTGGCTCCAGAATCAGTGGGTCTACGGAAGTTTGTACTTTACACTTGTTGTTTTGTTTACCTATTTCTATACAGCGGTTGTTTTTGATCCAGCGAAGATTGCTGAGAATCTCCAGAAACAAGGAGGATATGTTCCGGGTATTCGTCCTGGAGTTATGACTGCTGATCATCTTTCACATATTATCAATCGTATTACCGTCGCAGGATCTTTGTTCTTGGGCCTTATCGCTGTTCTCCCTTTCATCGTGCAGGGACTTACAGGTATCCAGTCGCTCTCTTTGGGAGGTGTCAGTATCCTGATAGCCGTATCGGTGGTGCTTGAGCTTATCAAGCACGTCCAGAGCCAGCTCGCTATGCGAAGCTACGAATCTTTCTAGTAGTTTCGTTCTTGTTATTAAAGAGAGAAACGTTTTTTGACTATGCATACATCACACTATATTCTCCTGGGTCCGCCAGGGAGTGGAAAAAGTACACAAGCAGAACTTTTGAAGAAAACATTTCGTTTGACGCATGTTGATATTGGATCTGAATTGCGAGCAGCGTCAGAAAAAGATACAGAACTCGGCCGAGAGATTAATCACATCATTAATGATCGGAAAGAGCTGGTTCCGGATTCTATCGTCGGAAAAGTTCTTGAGAGTATTTTACGTGATATGCCTGAGGATCAGGGAGTGCTTATCGATGGCGCACCACGGAGACTTTCTCAAATTGATGAAGTGCTCGATGCTCTCCAACTTTTTGGCAGAGAGATCTCGGGAGTTATTTTTATCGAACTTTCTGAAAAGGAATCCGTAGAACGAATTTCACGACGTTTCTTGTGTTTTGGTTGTCACAGGCCGTATATTCTTGGAAAAGACACCGCTATTGAAACGGGTACTTGTCCGGTATGTGGCGGGAAGATTGGTCAGCGAAAGGATGATACTCCAGAGGGTGTACGAAAGCGTTTCCAGGTGTTTCATACAGATACCCTTCCGGTGATTGCTCATTTTGAAGAAAAGGGCTTACTTATACGTATTGATGGACACCAAACATCTGAAGAAATTTCAGGGGAGATTATGAGAAAAATACAGGCAAAGAATTAAGATATATTTTTGTGGCATCACTTATAAAAACAGAAGATGAGATAGCTCGAATGCGAGAGTCTGGGAAAAGATTGGCTCGTGTGCTTGAGACGGTTATTGCCTCTGTTCGTCCAGGAGTGACCACTCTTGAGCTCGATACGCTCGCAGAGAAACTTATTCGTGAATCCGGAGGAATACCGGTTTTTAAAGGATACGGCGCAGGAGGAAATGTACCCTTTCCAGGATCGCTTTGTACTTCTTTAAACAATGAAGTTGTGCATGGCATACCTTCTGATACCAGAGTCGTTCAAGAAGGGGATCTTTTGAAGTTGGATATCGGGATGCGATTTGAAGGTATGGTAACCGATATGGCACGGACAGTGGCCGTGGGCGTCGTTTCTCCTGAGGCAGAGAAGCTTCTTTCTGTAACAAAAGAAGGTCTGGAAAGAGGTATCACGATGCTTCGTCCAGGAGCGCGGATCAATGAGTATGCTGAAGCTGTCCAGACGTTTGTAGAACAAAATGGATTTTCTGTCGTACGTGACCTTGTGGGCCATGGTGTTGGCCATGAGCTTCATGAAGAACCGCAGGTACCAAATTATGTCTCACGGAGCATGCGGAATTTCATTCTTGAGAAGGGCATGACTTTGGCGTTAGAGCCAATGGTGAACGCGGGAACATTTTCTGTTGATGTCGCTTCAGACGATTGGACGTTTATTACTTCAGATGATCGATTGTCAGCTCATTTTGAAGATACTATTGTTATTACACAAGACGGAGCAGAAGTGCTGACGCGTATAGCTTAAAGAACCGTAATGCAAGAACACAAGAATTATCTTGGTATTGATTGGGGCTCCACAAAAGTAGGCCTCGCTTTGGCACACCATGAAACCAATATAGCTTTAGGGTATGATATTTTTCAGAATAATCAGATGTTACTCCCTTCGCTTGGGAGCGTGATAGAAACAGAGGAGATAGGAACCGTTATCATTGGTGTTCCAAAGCATCTGAATCGAGATCAAGATGATTTTGGGGGACGTCTTCTTGGAAAAGAACTTACGAAACGCTTTGGAGTAATGGTTGTCTATCAAGACGAGATGTTTACAACTAAAATGGCTCAAGCAAATCTTATTGAACGTGGAGGGAAAGACATTTCCCAGACCGATGATCAGGAAGCTGCGCGTATTATTCTTGAAACATGGCTTGAGAAGCAATAATCTTTTTTAGGAGAGATTTGAAACCGGAGATTTTTTCCGGTTTTTCTTTTTTTTCTGCCCTGTTTGTGGTATACTTCATACGTAAAAGGTAAATTCTTTAGTCGATTTTTCTATGGAACAGCCGTATCTTTCGGTCATTATTCCGTCGTATAAAGAAGGGGAGCGTATTGGACGTAACCTCTTGGAAATAGATAAATATCTCAAGGCGAAGAGCTATACATACGAGATTCTTGTTATTGTTGACGGATCTCCTGATAATACTGCTGAAATTGCGCGGAACTATGCGCTTCAGGTTCCGGGTCTTCGGGTTATTGAAAATCCTGAAAATCATGGAAAGGGCTATGTAGTACGACAAGGACTCCTTGAGGCTGCAGGAAAGTATCGAGTATTTCTTGATGCTGATGGCTCTACCTCGATTACTCATCTCGACACCTTCCTTCCGCAGTTGGAAGAGGGTTACGATGTCGTTATTGGATCTCGAGATATAGAGGGATCATTTATTCAGGTACATCAACCCAAGCACCGAGAAATCATGGGAGATATGGGAAATTGGCTTATCCGAATCGTTCTCGGTCTCTGGAGTTATCCTGATACACAGTGTGGATTCAAGGCACTCTCAGGAGTAGCGGCGAAAGAAGTTGCGAGTCGTATGGTTGTTGATCGTTTTGGATTTGATTTTGAATTGATTGCTCTTGCTCAGAAACTTGGCTTTAAGGTAAAGCAGATGCCTGTGCGATGGATTAATGAAGAAGGATCAACAGTGGGACTTACCGGACCTAATGGTTTCTTTCAGGTTATTATCGATCTGTTTAAAACAAAGGGGCGTTTCCTCGCGGGAGCCTATCATATACGAGAGTATACAAAGGGCCACCCAAAGAATGCGAAGTAGGATCCCTGGAGTGTATTGAAAAAAAATCAAAAAAAATGTCGGAGAGCGCAGAAAACAAAAAAACAGCTTCTTACGAATCTGAATTACGTCAGGATATAGTAACCGGAGACTGGGTGGTTATTGCTACTGGTCGCGCGAAGCGCCCGGATGATTTTGCGTCTTCGGATCGCGCTTCAATAGATTCGAGTAATGATCCGTTTGAAAATCCAGAGGAAAGTGGCCAAGAAAAAGATGTTCTTATCTATCGACGTGATGATGGAGACTGGAGTTTGCGTGTCATTCCAAATAAATTTCCTGCTTTTACGAGGGGGCGAGCAGTAAAAGATCTTTCAAAGGGTCCATACTTCGCTATGAGTGGGGTTGGGTATCATGAAGTGGTTATTACGCGTGACAAAGAGCGTTCACTGGCACTTTTGGAAACCTGGCAAGTCGCTGAAGTGCTCGATGCCTACCATGAACGCTACTTGGCTCTTATGAATAAGAAGAGTGTAAATTATATTCAGGTATTTCATAATCACGGAAAGGAATCAGGTTCCTCTATACAGCATCCTCATTCGCAGTTGATGGCTATTCCTGTTATTTCACCGTATGTTTCTTTAGGGCTTGTTGGCTCAGAGCAGTATTACAAAGCACATCAACAAAATGTTTTCGATGTTTTAGTGGAATACGAGACTGAACAAAAAGAACGTTTGGTATATGAAAATGAACACTTCGTAGTATTTTGCCCGTACGCTTCTCGAGCTGCTTTTGAGATGTGGGTTGTTGGGAAACGTCATAACCCATACTTTGAACGCATTACTGACGATGAGAAATTTGCCTGCGCCGAGGCGTTGAAGCAGGCTCTTGCTTTGCTCTATAAGGGATTGAATAACCCTGCTTATAATTTTTATATCAATACCGCTCCATGCGACGGGAAAGATTACCCTCATTATCAGTGGCATATTGAAATTGTGCCTCGTATGAGTACATGGGGAGGTCTTGAGCTCGCTACCGGTATAGAGGTGTCCACTATTCAGCCAGAAAAGGCTGCTGAATATCTGCGTTCTGTGCTTCCAAACGACTAAGGATTTTCTCTATGCGCACGTTTCTGTTTGTCGGGAATCTGAAAATGAACCTGCTGTCTCAGGATGAAGCAGAGCAGTATCTCTCTGTCTTAAAGCGTGAGATGCAAGGGAAGACATTTGAGAACACCTTGGGAATTCTTTGTCCGCCAGCAGTCTATCTTCATTTATTTGAATCACTTCCTTCTGGTATTGTTTCGGGTGCTCAAAATGCAAGCTTTGAAAAAAATGGTCCCTACACAGGAGAAATTTCTCCGGTGATGTTGAAAAGTGACGGGATTGAATATGTGATCTTGGGACACAGTGAACGGCGAGTTCATTTTGGAGAAACTGATGAGATGGTGAAAAGAAAAGTAGACGCTGCTTTGAAATATCTTCTTCAGCCTATTGTCTGCATTGGAGAAAGTGAAACCGAAAGAAAGAGACAAGAAACAGTTTCGGTTCTTGAAAAGCAGGTACGGAGCGTCTTTGCTGGACTCTCAAAATTACAAGCAGAAAAGATTATTCTGGCCTACGAACCCCGCTGGGCTATTGGTACTGATTTGTTGCCAACCACTACGGAGATTTTTGAGGTTCGGGTATTGCTTCGGAAAATACTAACAGAACTCTTTGATGGAGCTACGGCGGAACGGATACGTATTTTGTACGGAGGTTCCGTAAAAAGTGCTTTTCTTCATGCTGTATCTTTTGATGCTGAAATGGATGGTGTTCTTGTTGGACGAGAAAGTTTGTTTCCTTATGAAGTAGTGAAGATGATGAGTTTATTTGAGGAAAATGCTAAACAAGAAGTGTAAAATAATCTGCGCGTATGATTGTGAGTGTAAAGAAAATCTTGGAAGAAGCGAAGAAGGGCCACTATGCCGTGGGCGCTTTTAATACCGTAAATTTAGAAACGACTGCAGCTATCATTGAGGCAGCGGCTGAACTTCGTTCCCCGGTCATTGTACAGATGACCGAGAAGACTCTGGATTACGCTGGAGGAGAGGCTATCTTTGCTCTTATGAATGAGATAGCAAAATCGACCGGAAAAGATATTCCTATCGGTTTTCATCTTGATCATGGCAAGACTTTAGAGGTAGTTGAAAAGGCTATTGGTCTTGGTCTCACATCGGTGATGTATGATGGCTCGCGAAAATTGTATTCTGAGAATCTTGAGATTACAAAAATGATTGTGAAACTTGCGAATGAAAAAGGGGTCTGTGTGCAAGGAGAGCTTGGCAACGTCCCATATTTAGGTGAAATGCAGATGGAGACAGTGAAATGGGAGGAATACATGACTGATCCGAAGCAGGCAAAGGAATTTGTAGAAGAAACTGGTGTGGTGTCGCTTGCGGTAGCCATTGGAAACGCTCACGGATTTTTTCGAGAAAGAAGCGAACCAGATTTCGAGAGACTTTCGGCAATCTCTCAAGTAGTTTCAGTGCCACTTGTTTTGCATGGAGCATCGGACTGGGATGACGGCCGAGTACAAGAGGTAATAGACAGAGGTATTAGTTGTTTCAATGTTGATACTGCTATTCGGCTTGCTTTTTTGTCCGGACTTCGTGATGCGCTTTTATCAGAAGAGGAAACAGACTTGCGTAAAGTTTTAGGTCAGGCAAAGGATTATACAAAGAAACGAGTAAAGGAGAAAATTATTGCATTTCGAAGTAATGAAAAAGCCAACTACTCATAATTATCGTGCTATGAATAAAAAACGTATTGCTATCAATGGTTTTGGGAGAATTGGAAGAGCTGCTTTCAAGATTGCTTTGGAGAGAAGTGATGTCGAAGTAGTGGCTATTAATGATCTTACGGAGCCTGATATTCTGGCACATCTGCTTCAGTATGATACAGCGTACGGGCATTACCGAAAGAAAGTAGTGGCTTCGGAGCATGCATTAGAAGTGGATGGTCAGGAATATGCAGTGTATGCAGAACCAGATCCCAAGAAGCTTCCTTGGGGAGAACTCAGGGTGGATGTGGTATTGGAATGTACGGGACGATTTACGGATAAAGTTTCTGCCGAGCAACATATTACTGCTGGGGCTGCTAAGGTGATTCTTTCGGCTCCTGCCAAAGGGGAGGATGGTTCGGTACCAACATTCCTTCGCGGAGTGAACGATGATGCATATGCGGATGAAAAGGTAATATCGAACGCGTCATGTACAACCAATTCGCTTGCACCGGTAGCGCAGGTATTACAAGAGGCTTTTGGCATTGAGAAGGCATTGATGACCACGATCCATTCCTATACGGCTGACCAGAATCTTCAAGATGGTCCTCATAAAGACTTGCGTCGGGCTCGGGCAGCAGCTCAGAATATCGTTCCAACAACGACAGGAGCTGCTATTGCTGTAACGCAAGTTATGCCTGAACTCACTGGTCTTTTTGATGGTATTTCAGTGCGCGTACCTACTATTGTTGTATCGCTTACTGACTTTACCTTTGTATTAAAAACGAAGGCAACGAAAGCTGATATTAATCAGGTTCTTGCAGATGCTTCCAAGACACCAAGGTACAAGGGGGTACTTGCTGTTACCGAAGAGCCACTGGTGTCTTCTGATTTTATTGGGAATCCGTACTCGAGTATCGTTGATCTTTCTATGACGAAGGTTATTGATGGAGATCTCGTAAAAGTGGTCGCGTGGTATGATAATGAATGGGGATATTCCAATCGACTTGTTGAATTAGCAGTTAAAATATAGTTTTCAGAGGAGGTTATGGCAAAAACAAACAAAGACGAAGAGGTGTCATCAAACGCTCGTCTTCAAGAGATCGGAGAGATGCGTTTTGGGACACTTTCAGATGAACAAATACTTTCTTTGCTCGTTGAGCGCAAAAGGCTGTTTGAGTTGGAGACAGAAAAACAGAAGAAAGAGGAGCAAGATGCTCTGTTTCAGAGTAAGAAGAAGGAGCTTCTTGAAAAGATTGAAGTTTTGAATGCGGCTATTTCCCCGGATAAGGAAGATGAAGAATTACTTCATCTCGTTGAAGAACGAAAAAAATTGGAAGAAGAGCTTGATTCGCTAGAAGGCGTTTCTTCGGAAGAAGCAAAACCTGCGCCTGTTTTGAAAGAAGAAACAGTACCAGAATCTGTACCTGAGAAAGAGATGTCTCGTGTTCCAGAAGAAATAGTTTCTCAGGAAGAAGAAAAGAAAGAAGAATCGATACACGTTTCTGAGCCAGCTTCGGTAATAGAAGAAAAGAAAGAAGAGACAATAGTTTCTGATTTTGGAGGAGAGGGGAGGCTCTCAGATACTCTTGAGGAGAGCGGGGAGATGCAGCAGTATATCCATGAGCTGGAGGCGAATCGAGAATCTCTCGGAAGCTTTCTTCAGGGTGTTTCGGCTGTTGCAAAAAAGAATAGGAAGTTTATGGAGAGAGTTGCTGAAATAGACCCGGCCTATGCGATGCACTATGCTGATCCAAGCTTGAAAAAAGATGAAGGATTCAATGTCTTTGTTGCGAGTCGAAAAAATGATCGTAATTCTGGGAATGCGCTTGCAGAAATGCTCCCAGAAGCTCGTACGGGAAAGGTGGTACTCGCTGGGACAAAACAAGATTATCGGAATGTGCGATTTCTCCTTCCAACTATGGCAGAGTACGATGAAGTTTTGCAGATAGCCAAGCAAGGAGCGTTAGAGAAAGTGGATGAACTCAAAGAAGCGGCTGATGTGATGCTTCTCATACCAAAGATTCTCCAAAAAGACGGAGCCTTTATGAAAGAGGTAGAAAAAAAGGCAGGTCTAAAAAAATAAAACGAAAAGTGTAGCTTCGATGTACGATATTCTCATAAAAAATGGAACCGTCATAGATGGAAGTGGCCGGCCGATGTATCGGGCGGACGTTGCCGTTTCTGATGCCGAGATAGTCGCTATCGGAGATCTCTCTGGTGCTCATGCAGAAAAAGTGATTGATGCAACGGATCAATATGTTGCTCCTGGATTTGTGGATGTGAATAATCACTCTGATACTTATTGGCAGATTTTTGCTTGTCCTTCGCTTTCGAGTCTTCTGTATCAAGGGGTAACCACGATTATTGGCGGAAACTCAGGATCGTCTTTGGCACCACTGACTGATCCGGCCGATATTCGTTCTATTCAAAAGTGGACGGATGTTCAAAAAATTAATTTCAACTGGCTTTCCATGAAGGAGTTTTTGGAAGAGGTAGAGAAACGAAAACTTTCAGTGAATTTCGCTACACTTGTTGGACACGGCACGCTTCGGCGGGGATCTATGAAGGATGAGACTCGTACGATTACACCAGAAGAAATAGAGGTCATGCAGCGAATGCTGAAGCAGGCTTTGAAAGAAGGGGCTATCGGGCTTTCTACAGGACTTCGCTATACTCATGCGAGAAGCGCTGGTACACGAGAGCTTTCTGTTTTGGTAGAGACAGCTCTTTCTCAAAAAGGAGTCTATGCAACCTATGTTCGTGATGAAGAAGAGGGTCTGGTGAAGTCAGTTGAGGAGGCTATTTTGGTTGCTAAAGAAACCGGCGCTCCGCTTCACATCTCGCATCTAAAAGCAGTAGGAAAATCAAATTGGCATTTGATGGATGAAGCCTTCAATCTTATTGAGACAGCAGCTTTAAACGGCATGCCGATTACCTTCGATGTGTACCCGTACACTACTACCGGCTCAGTATTGTATACATTTCTTCCTGAATGGGTGACGCACGAAGGGCGAAAAATGATGCTTTCTCGACTTCGTGATCCGCAGATTCGGACGGCAGTGATACGGGATATGCGACAGAAAGAAACAGACTATTCTGAAATTACGATTTCCGTTTCAACATTAGGAAAAATGCTTTCTCGACGAAAGATTTCTGAGATTGCTCTGGTGCAGGGGAAGAGTCCAGAGGAGACGATAATTGATTTCTTGTTGGCGAGTGATGGTCGGGCTATTATTTCTCTCGAGTCGCTTTCTGAAAAGAATATCATTAAGGCTATTCATCATCCCTTTTCTATTATTTCAAGTAACGGAGTTGGATACACGAAGGAACACGGAGAATCTGGGGATTTAGTACATCCGAGGAGTTTTGGAACATTTCCGCGGGTATTTTCTGAGTATGTCCGAAGGCAAAAGGCTTTATCCTGGGAAGAAGCCGTGCACAAGATGAGCGGTAAGCCGGCCCGCAAGTTTCAGCTTGAAAAGAGGGGTTTCTTGCAGAAAGGGTACTTCGCTGATATAGTTGTTTTTCAACCAGACACGATTACGGATCGGGCTACAGCCGAAGACCCATATCAGTATGCGACCGGTATTACCCATCTTTTTGTAAACGGTGTTTCGGTGATTGAAAATGCTACGGAAACAGGAAAACGCGCCGGCAGAGTACTGCGCCGAAAAAGCGGATGGCTCCAGTAATGGAGGACCCTGTTTCCTTTCGGTTTTTCTGATATTTCCATACGAGAGAAACGCTTATGTATAGTGCATCTTTTTTCAAAGGAAAACGTATTACAGTGTTTGGACTTGGCCTAAATATGGGCGGAGTCGGCACGGTTGCTTTTTTGGTGGAAAATGGCGCAAGAGAAGTTATTGTTACTGATATTAAAAAGCGCGATGAGCTGGGGCCTTCAATTGAAAAACTTGCGAAGTACAAGAATATAAAGTATGTCTTGGGACAGCATCGACCTGAAGATTTCACTCGGGTAGACATGGTTATCAAGAACCCGGTTATCCCGTGGAATAATGATTATATTAAATTGGCACAGAAGAGTAAGGTTCCAGTAGAAATGGACTCGAGTCTTTTTTTCGATCTTTGTAAAGCACCTATTATCGGTGTTACCGGGAGTAAAGGAAAGACGACGACAGCTTCACTTATTGCGCATATTTTGGAGTCGGCTGGACGAAAGGTAGTGCGAGTGGGTATTAGTCAGATTGGAGTACTCAGTACGCTTAGGAAGATTACTCCAGAAAGTGTTGTCGTATTTGAACTTTCCTCTTGGCGTCTTTCGGGTTTGTCGAGCGTGAAGAAGAGCCCAAAGATCGCGGTGTTGACGAATATTTATCCAGATCATTTAAATTACTATAAGACGCTTGCCTCATACATGGAGGATAAGAAGAATATATTTCGTTTTCAGAAGAAGAATGATCTTGTCGTTGCGTCTTTCGATAATGCGCATGTTCGTGAAATGGTTCAAGATGCCCCAGGAGATATTGTCTTTGTTTCAGGGGAGGGACCACTGTCAGACGATGGGGTTTTTGCAGATGAAGGAATGCTTTTTGTGAGGCAAGACGGAAAAGAAAAGATAGTCTTCCCGCTCGATAAGATGCCTCTTCGCGGAGAGCATAATATTTCTAATGTTCTTTCGGCCATCGCTGCCACTTTGGCATTTGGGTTGAAGTTGAAGGAAATTGCCAAAGGGGTAGAAACCTTTTCAGGAGTAACGCACCGTT
The DNA here is from genome assembly GCA_038062975.1 of Patescibacteria group bacterium. GTDB lineage: Bacteria > Patescibacteriota > Minisyncoccia > Moranbacterales > UBA1568 > UBA1568. Next base: position 26,848 of record JBBTWC010000001.1, read on the forward strand.
TAGAGATGGTGCTGGAGAAAAAAGGAGTTCGCTTTTACAATGACTCTGCAGCTACCATTCCCGAGGCTTCTATGGCAGCACTACGATCTTTTTCTGACCCAGTCATTCTGATTGCTGGAGGAAGTGATAAGCGTTTGGATTTTTCGGCTTTTGCAGAAGAGATTTTAGCGCACTCAAAGGGTCTGGTATTCTTGAAAGGCGAGGCTACCGAAAAACTTTTATCTCTTCTTCGTGAAATTACAAAAGCTGAGGGACAGGAAAGAGATTTTCCAGTAGTAGAAACCATGGAGAAGGCGGTAGAACTTGCTTCGCGAGAGGCGGAAGCGGGAGATGTTGTTCTTCTTTCTCCTGGAGCTGCAAGTTTCGGTCTTTTTAAAAATGAATTTGATCGCGGAGAGCAGTTTAAACAAGCGGTGTTGTCTCTTCGTTAGAGAGTCTTATATGTAATAGTTCTTATTCTATGTACGATGTCATTATTATCGGAGGAGGTCCAGGAGGAATAGCTGCAGGAGTGTATACTGCACGCAAACAATTGAACACTCTTTTCTTAACAGAAAGTTTTGAAAGTCAGTCGACTGTTTCTGCTGGTATTGAAAACTGGATTGGAACAGAATCAGTTTCAGGATTTGATTTCGGACAGATGCTCGAAAAGCATCTGCGCGCGCAGGAATCTATTGAAATTAAAACAGGAGTAAAAGCTACAGGGATTGAAGAGCGTCCAGATGGCGGATATGTTGTTCTTACAAGTACTGGAGAGCGTCATGAAACGAAAACGGTTATCATAGCTTCCGGTGGTCGTCATCGACACCTGGATGTTCCAGGAGAAGAAAAGTTTAAGGGAAAGGGAGTTGTGTATTGCTCTACCTGTGATTCTCCATTTTTCCGTGATAAAAAAGTAGTAGTAGTAGGTGGTGGCAATGCTGGTCTGGAGGCTGTTGAAGATCTCTTGCCGTATGCCAAGGAAATTATTCTTTTGGTTCGTGGAGGCGAATTGAAAGGAGACCAGGTTACTCAAAATACGGTATTGGCTTCTGAAAAGGTGAGCGTTGTATATTTTGGAGTTACCCAAGAGATTTTGGGTGAAGATAAAGTTACTGGGCTACGGTACACAGACGTGAATACGAATGAAGAGAAGACTATTGATTGCGATGGAGTGTTTGTGGAGATTGGTATGGTACCGAACACAGAACTCGTCAAAGGATTTTTGGATATTAACGAACGAGGAGAGCTCGTAGTAGATCCAAGAACAGCGGTTACGTCACGTCCAGGCATCTTTGCAACGGGTGATGTCACTGATTTGCCCTATCGTCAGAATAATATCTCCGCTGGTTTTGGTGTGGTTGCAGCGCTTTCTGCGTATGACTATATCCGCAAGGGAAGATAGTCTCCAAAAAGGGGATTTTGGAGGGAATAAAAGGCTCTATAGAGAGCCTTTTTGCTATTTACTCTGCCTTGATAGAAGACAGAAAGAAGGCTATACTGAGAAGTGCATTCAGGAGCAGTCTTTGTTGGGTGTGTTCTTTCGCTCTCAAGTGTACGCATATCTTTTTGTTAAAAAATTGCTCCGTCTCGCTCCGAAGTCCCTCGAGAGCTAAGAGAGCACACGAATTTATAAAAGGTTTATTCATGGAAGTTTTTGAAATTGAAGGCGGAAAACGTCTCAAGGGTGAAATCTCTGTCGGAGGGTCCAAGAATGCGACTACTCCTATTTTAGCTGCCACACTTCTTTCTTCTGGTACATCGGTTATTTCAAACATTCCTCTTATCGAGGATGTTTTTCGTATGCTCGAAATTATTGAGAGCCTGGGTGCGACAGTAGAGTGGCGTGGAAAGCGTACGGTAGCTATCACCGCAAAAAAGATTACACCAGCAAAAGTGAATGTTGATGTCGTGAAAAAGTTGCGCTCATCTATTTTGCTTTTGGGCTCACTTTCTGCAAGATTGAATCGTTTTTCTTTTTACCAACCAGGAGGATGTGTTATTGGTGCGCGTCCAGTAGATACGCACCTTGATGTGTTTTCGAAACTCGGTGTCATCATTACGCCTGGAGAAAAAGAATATAGCATTGATGCTTCTCAAAAGAAATCAGGAACAGTTGTTTTGAAGGAGTTTTCTGTCACCGCTACGGAAAACGCAATGATGCTTGCTGCATCACTTCCTGGGAAGACGGTTATCAAGATTGCAGCCGCCGAACCACACGTTGAGGATTTAGGAAGATTTTTGATAGCTATGGGAGCAAAGATTACTGGTTTGGGGACGCACACACTTGAAATTATTGGAAAAAAATCACTTCGAGGGGCAGCGCATACGGTCATTCCAGATCATAATGAAGCGGCTACATTTCTTATTCTTGGTGTAGCGACCGGGAGCGAGCTTACGGTACGGAATGCTCGGGCAGAGCATCTGGATATCGTCTTGGAAAAACTGCGAGAAATGGGCGCTTCGTTTACTATTGGAAAGAAGACAATTACAGTACATCCTCCGAAGAAGTTACTCCCATCTTTGAAGATTGCTACACAGATATATCCAGGTATTCCTACTGATGTACAGGCTCCTTTCTGCGTTCTGGCGACACAGGCTCCTGGAGAGAGTCTTATTTTTGAAACTCTTTTTGAGGCACGTTTTGGGTATATAGCAGACTTGGAAAAGATGGGAGCAAAAGCGACTATCCTAAACCCGCACCAAGTGTTGGTTCATGGCAAGACGGCTCTTCGGGGCACGATTATTAAGAGTTACGATCTTCGTGCAGGAGTAGCACTTATTATTGCAGCACTTGTAGCGACAGGTAAGACAGTGATTGAAGATATTTATCTGGTGGATCGAGGATATGAACGTATTGAAGAGCGTTTGACGAAAATTGGCGCGAGTATTAAAAGGGTACAAAGATGATCAAAGCGAGAGATATGAAATCAATGTTTTTACGAAAAATTGGGATTGACCTGGGTACTGCGAACACTTTGGTTTTTGTGCCTGGGAAGGGAGTGGTTATTAATGAGCCTTCGGTAGTGGCTATTTCTCTTTTGGAAAATAAGGTTCTAGCGGTTGGAAATGAAGCCAAGGAAATGCTGGGGCGTACACCAGATACTATCGTTGCCAGTCAGCCTCTGAAGGATGGCGCGATTGCTGACTACCGTATTACGGAAGCAATGCTGAAGTATTTTTTGAATCGCGTGGGAGGACGTATTCGTTTTTTTCGTCCAGAAGTAGTCATTTCTATTCCAGCCGGCATTACTTCAACGGAACGTCGAGCAGTTATCGACGCTGCCCTGAAAGCAGGAGCGAAGTCAGCCTATGTTGTAAAGGAGCCAATCTTAGCAGCTATCGGTGCGGGTATTCCGATTCATACAGCGCAAGGGAATATGATTATTAATATTGGAGGAGGTACGTCTGAAATTGCTATCATTTCTCTGGGTGGAGTAGTAGCTGCTCATAGTGCACGCGTGGGAGGAAATCGTATTGATCAAGCTATCTCAGATTACATTAAGCGAAAGTACAGCTTGGCCATTGGTGATCGGACCGCTGAGGAAATTAAAATAAAGATTGGTTCGGCTTTGGCACAGGTGAAGGAGGATCATATGGATGTGCGTGGTCGAGATTTGATGGGAGGGCTTCCAAAGACGGTAACACTTTCTTCAAACGAAATCACAGAGGCGATTCAAGATGAGCTTCGAGAAATTATCAATGTTATAAAGCAAGTGCTTCAAGAAACACCTCCAGAACTTGCGGCGGATATCATGGATAAGGGCATGGTACTTTCCGGAGGCACCGCACAGTTACGCCATCTTGATCAGCTTATCTCCAAAACAATTAATGTACCATGTTACGTTGCTGATGATCCGGCCTTTTGCGTTGTGAAGGGTACGGGGATTGTTTTGGAAAATTTGGATGTCTATAAGAGGAGTATTATGCTCGCGAAGTAGGCGCATGTAGATTTTGGTATTTGAAACTTTGCTTCTATGACGATTGGAATTGACGCTTCTCGAGCATTTTTGAAGCGACGGACGGGTATTGAGGAGTACGCGTATCAAACTATAAAGAATCTTCGAGTAGTTCTTGTTGAACCAGAAGAGGTTATTTTATACGTGAGAAAAAAATGGATGCGCAAGGACGGAAAATTGGTTCTTGCTGGTCCAGATATCGACTTTGACCTTCCGGAAAACTGGAAAGTTCGTGGTTTATGGGCACCCCGTTTTTGGACTCAAGGAAGGCTTTCGCTTGAGATGCTTTTCGGGAAGCGTCCCGATATGTTGTTTGTTCCTGCGCATACAGTACCGGTTATTCATCCTCGGAAGACCATTGTCGTTATCCATGGCTTGGAATACGAGGTTTGTCCAGAAGGGTACTCTTTTTGGGAACGGCTGTACATGCGTTTTTCTATTCGGTATTCCTGTAAGGCGGCAACTTCTATTGTATCTGTTTCTGAAAATACCAAAAAAGATTTGATGCGGTTGTATAGTGTTGCTGCAGAGAAGATCTCTGTGATTGGTGAAGGTTTCGATCCAAAGATTCAGAGCGAAAAAGGTTCGTCAGTATGGCCCAAGCCGTACCTCTTATTTCTTGGGAGACTGGAAGAAAGAAAGAATATTGTTCGAATTATTGAGGCCTTTGAAATACTAAAGGAGAAGAAGCTGTTTTCGGAGAAACTTATTCTTGCTGGGAAATGGGGATATGGCAAAGAAAAGATTCAAGCGAAGATTGAAAGTTCTCCCTGGAGGAGAGAAATAGTGGTTCCAGGGTATATTGATGAAGCCGCGAAGGGGAGTCTTCTCTCAGGAGCTCAGATCTTTTTGTTTCCGACTCTCTATGAGGGATTTGGTATTCCCGTACTTGAGGCTCAGAGCGTTGGTGTTCCGGTGATTACTTCGACTACTTCCTCTCTTCCAGAAGTGGCTGGTCTCGGAGCTCTTTTTGTGGATCCACTTCAGGCTAATCAGATTGCAGAGGGAATGGAGAAAATTCTCACAGAAAGGGATTTTCGAGATGATATAATACAAAAAGGGAAAGAGAATCTTTCTCGTTACGCATGGGACAGATGCGCTCGTGAATTAGCCGTTTTATTCCGAAAGTCATGATTGATCTTAAAGGTAAAAAAATTGCTCTCGTACATGATTTTCTGATTCAGTACGGGGGCGCAGAGCGGGTATTAGAAACGTTGTGTGAAATGTTTCCGGATGCTCCAATCTATACGCTTCTTGCTGATCAGAGAATGGTCCAGGAGCATTTTCCAGGTCGAGATATCAGACAATCTTCTCTCGCACGCTTCCCACGTTTTTTCCGTAATCGTTACCGACTCCTTTTACCATTTCTTCCGTCGGCTGCCGAGGCATTGGATCTGCGAGAGTTTGATATAGTTATCTCTTCTTCGGGTGCTTGGAGTAAGGGTATTGTTACGAGATTAGATACCTATCATATTGCGTACATTCATTCCCCAATGCGCTATGCGTGGGATTATCACAAGCAGTATATACACGAACTTGCGCTCCGAGGGAAACGCAAGCTTGTAGCACGGCTTCTGCTCTCATATTTACGGATTTGGGACCGTGAAGCAGCACTTCGTCCTGATTGTCTATTAGCGAACTCGAAGTATACAGCGAAGCGTATAGAAAAATACTATCGGCGCGATGCCACAGTTGTCTATCCAGCAGCTCTTCGATTATTTGAAAAATTTGGTAGGAAAGATGTTTCGAAAAGTGCAAAGAAGCGAGAATATTTTCTTGTTGTTTCTCGTCTCACTCGGTCTAAGAAAGTGGATATTGTAGTAGAAGCTTTTAATAAAATCGGACTTCCTCTTGTAGTGGTGGGTGCAGGACCAGAGCGAACAGCGCTTCTGAAGCGAGCAGCGAAGAACATTCAGTTCGTTGACTTTCAATCTGACGAGCATCTTGCAGAGCTTTATGCAGGAGCGCGAGCCCTTCTTTTTCCTTCTGAAGAGGATTTTGGTATGACGGCTGTTGAGGCTCTTTCTTTTGGGGTGCCGGTTATTGCTTTTGAATACGGGGGCATCAAAGAGATCGTAACCCCAGGAGAGACAGGGGAGTTTTTTCAGGCTCAGACACCAGAGATTCTCGCTGAAGGAGTAAGGCGATTTTTGGTGAAAGAAGGGCAGTATGATGAAGAACGTTTGCGTACGAGTGTGAGCGCCTTTTCAACGAAGTCTTTCCAAGAATCTTTTGAGACCGCTTTGCAACAGTGTTTATAATCTTGCTTTTTGTGTATGCGTATTTTAGGACATACAAGTGTACGGAAGCGACTTGCGACGCTCGCGCATCAGGGAGTCATAGGACAGAGTTACGTATTTTTTGGTCCCCAGGGTGTTGGAAAAAGTCTCTGTGCCTTGGAGTTTGCAGCGACTCTTTGTGGCGAGGAGAATTTTGAGCCGACAGCAGAAAAGCCACATCCGTTTGACGTCATGATTCTTCGGCCAGAAACGGAAGTAAAAAGAGGCGTGACAAAGGAACGATCGCTTTCGGCAGAGCAAAGTCGAGATGGTATACAGTTCCTTTCGCGGTTTCCGGTATCGGGTCGATACAGGGTATTGATTATTGAGGATGCTCATAGACTCTCGCTTTCAGCTCAAAATGTCCTTTTAAAAACCCTTGAAGAGCCAAATCCTTCAGCGGTGATTCTTTTTGTGACACATGAAATAGGAAGCCTCCTTCCTACTATTCTTTCTCGAGTGGAACGGGTTCGCTTTGGATTTGTTCCTGAGGCACTCCTCCGGGAGGAGGGCGCCTCTTTCTTTCCGACCGTTGAACAGGCTTTGCCTCCATTCTTCTTTTCTCTTGGCCGGCCAGGTATTCTTATTCAGGCAAGTGAAAACACGGAAAGTTTCGCTCTGACACAACAACGACTTGGAACGTTGTTTCGACTTTCCACTCTTTCCCTCAAAGAGCGTCTCCGCTTAGCTGAAGAATTAGCTTTGAATGTTCCTGAGACTATTCGTCTTTTAGAGTGGTGGCTTCCAGGTCTCCACGCTCAGGGAGTAAAATTGGTCGAGAGAGCAAAGATGCAACGTTTTTTTGGTTTTTTATCCGATGTAGAAGAGAGTCGAGCTATTTTACGGACCACACAGAGTAATGCACGACTTGTGTTGGAGAAACTCTTCTTGTCTTTATAAAGAGTATGAAATGGCTTTTTCGTAAGAAAGGAAAAAAACGAACTCAAGAGAGTAGTTTTGAAAAAAAGATGCTTGCCCCAAAAAAGGCTCTCAAGGTGAAGCGTCGAGGCGTTACCGAAAAGTCGAAAAAAGGAAAGGGAAGCTTCTTTCTTCTTGTGTTTCTCTGGACTCTCCTTTTCGGAACAGTCCTCTACATTCTTTTTTTCTCTGCCGCGCTTTCTACTGACTCTCTTCGGATAACAGGAGGGAGTGTGAGCGAGCAGAATCGCACCCGTATATTTCTCGAAGAGCAGATTTCTGGAAAATATTTTGGTATTTTTCCTCGGAATAATTTCTTTCTCATTCAAGAACATTCTCTTGAGAGGAAGCTTTTGGATTCTTTTCCGCTCCTCCGAAGCGTGACGCTCTCACAAGAATTTCCAGATCAACTATTTGCGGACATTCTCCTTCGAAAGAAAGCGGTACTCTGGTGTTCTGGAGGGCCTTGCTATCTGGTTACTGAAGAAGGGCAGGTTCGCGAGAGTCAGGGTATTTTCGCTTCTGAAGAAGAGAAACAAAACGCCCTTTTTGTTATTGATAGAAGTGGGCAACCAGTGCATTTAGGACAAAAGATTTTTGATTTTGATTTTGTCTCTTTTGTTGCTGATGTAGCGCCACACTTTGAAGATCGGCTTGGGATACGAGTTACTGGTGAATACTCAGCTTTCTCTCGTTTTGCCCACGAGCTGTGTATTCAGACAGAAGAAGGTTTTATGGTGTATCTCAATACAAATGTCCCACTCGAAGAGTCAGTAGATACTTTAGCGCTTCTTTTTGAGAAGGAAATAAACGAAGAGCAAAGAAAAAAGTTACGTTCTATTGATCTGCGTACGGAGAATCGAGTATTCTATGCTTTTGTGGGAGATGACAATGAGAAGGAGGGGGCACAGGGAGATGAAGAAAAATCTGATACAAAGGTACAAGAGGAACAAGAAAAAAAGAAGCCCTAAGGGCTTCTTTTTTCAGGACTTTCTCAGCTATTCTTGCTCTGGAACGTAGAAGATGAATATTGAATCTCCTGCTCTTGCAACGGGAGTATATTCATTAAGCCACTTGTAGCTTTTTTCTCCAGGAGTAGCTGCTGTATGAGTGCTTTCTTGGAAGAAGCCTATAGAGATTGCGTACCATCCTGGTTCTGGATCGCTGTATGAGTGCCAGGAGACGTATTTGTCACCAAGGTAGTACTGAGGGCTTGATCCTCCGAAATAATCAACACGTACACGGTCAATGACTGGATACTTCTCTGCAAGAGAGCAATCATCCGTAGCGAGGTTTTTTTGTTCGATACAGCGATTATGGGAATCAACAAAGTTCTTCAGTCTTTTTACGTCCTGTCCCCAGTCATAGTTTGAATCTGTTACATAGCGGTATCCATTTGTGTGCCCTCCAGCGATGGCGTTGAAATAGGAGAGATAGTTTGGATACGCCATGACAGGAATGGCTATCAAAGAGAGCGCAAAGCCACCAATGAGAAGCGAAAGGAGGGTGTGACTAAACGGAGATTCTTTGCGGCGCTTGAGGTAATCAAAGAGTACCTTGGCAATAAACATGTAGAGGAATGGCAAGATAGGGAAGAGATGCCGGAATCCAATGTTTAGGTTCCCTGTAATGCTGATGTATGCGTAGAAGAGGACAAAGAAGACTCCCATAAATTGGGTAATCTTATTTCGGAAGCATTCGCCAAGGAATGAGAAGAGTGAACCAAGGCTATCCTTTCGTCGTTCCGCAAACGTCTTCCCCATACGATAGAGAGAGTAGAGTGTCGTAAAGACAAGGAGAAAGAGGAAGGGAATAGTTTCTTTGAGAAGGAAAACGACTGGGAAATACCAAGGAGAAGCATGATTTGAGACTCCTCCGAGGAAGTAATAGGTATTTCCTCCTGCGACACGAGCGAAGACCATAAAGACACCGAGGAAGTATTCGCTGAACGGTTTCAAGAGAGGGTGTTGATGTGTAGCGGCCACAAAATCTTTCGCGAATGGTCCAAGGCCACGATCAGGGAACATTTCATGAGCCACCTCTACGAGTTTTTCACCAGGAGTGTTCATGGTGTTGAAGTAGTAGAGAACCCATATAAGCGCAAAACAGATCAAGACGCTTCCTGCGTATTTGAATCCGTATTCGAAGATTTTTAGTATTTTAAACCAAACAATGTGTATCTCTTTTCCGGAAGGGCGAGGAAGGGAAAGAGCATAGAGTACAGCAAACATTCCAAATATTGGGAAGAGAAGTACAGCGGAAAACTTTGCCAGTTGAGCGAGACCGAGGAATACTCCAGCCCAAACGACGTTCTTGAAGCTTGGTTTTTTGAGGAAGTGAACAAAGAAATAAAAGGCAAAAAAGAGAAAAGCAGCGATACCGATATCTGTTGTTACATAGTGACTGTGAGCGATGATATTTGGATCGGTTGCGTAGAGGAGTGTAGCAAAGAGTCCAGCAACCGGACCAGCAAGTTCTTTGGTCCAGAGATAGAGAAAGACACCAAGAAGAAGGGCGATAAATATCATAGGGAGACGAGACCAAAAGGTCACCAGGTTTGGATCGTTGCAGGCCTGGCTTGGATCTATGCAGTTGATAAATTTATCACCAAGAATCCACTGAGCGTTCACGCCGTTTTGCCACTCTACTGATTCCGTTGGGAAATCGAGGTTAAAGGCAAGCAGAGGAAGTCCAGCAAGATCTTTGAGAAGTGGTGGATGCTCTGGATTGAGGCGCATATCACCGAATCGGACATAGCTATACGCGGAAGGAATATGAGCCTTCTCATCCATAGTGGTGGATTCTTGAATCGAGATCACGATATTGATCGCGACAAAAAGCAGGAGGATAAGTGCTACTATTTTCCCGCTGTGTTTCTTAAGAAACTCCATAGACTTGTTGTTACTGTTTGAGAAATAAGAATTTATGGAAGAATAATTGTTTTGAAATCTCCACCAAGGCCTGGATGAGGATCTATGGTTTCTACTCTGGCATCAGGAGCTTTTTGTAAGATGCGTTCTGTGAGTGCATCATCTGGTTTCATCAAAAGGATAACAGCTGGGCGTTTGAGCGCCGTTTCTGGAGTGAGGAACTCTAAATTCGTTATCCTTCCTGCGGTAAGGAAAAGGAGAGGTTGTGCAGTAACAGGGAGGCCGTTGTCTATTTGGGTTCCTCCAGCATTTGCGAGAACATATTTGTGCGTTTCAGGAGGGAGGGCAATGAGATATTTTGACATGTTTGTATAATTCTCATTGAAAGCTCCGTGTTGATGTGGACTTTGTGCAAAGAAAATAAAATACTTAGAAAGATTAATAGTAGCGCTTGCAAACAAGAGAATGACAAGAAGGGAAATCAGAGCAAAGCGTGTACCTGGTTGTGAGCGTCGGGCTTTCTTCCAAATCCAAAAAGCTGGCAGTGTCGCTAAAAGAAAAACAGGAGTTTGTGTACCAATAGCTCGAAGTGCATGCGGTAAGCCTTCTTCGGTGAGGAATTCCGGCATAAGCATGACTAGGAAAGCAGAAAGGAGGAAAGCATTTGTGACGAGTCTCGTGTCACGATCTTTGTTCTTGATGCGACGCACGAGAAGGACAAGGCTTTGCCAGAGAACAAACAGAAATCCGGCCAAGAAGAACGCTCCGACAATAGGATCGAGGATTGGATAAGGAGGATAATTATGGCGCCAGTTCTGATCACCCCAAAAGTTGTATTTTAAGAGGCTCAAGCTTACGGTTTTTCCGAGTGTTCCCCAAAAGTCTCCCTTGTTTATTTCTGGAGAGAAGATAGAAACGGCTCCAGTACGGGAAGCAAAGTCTTCTGGATGCGAAACAAAGAAGTGATAGAGCATCGGTACGGAAACGATAAATGCTCCAGCGAGGAACACAAGCGCATGTTTCCAGTAGCGTTTCAGGAATTTCTCATAGGAAAGCATGAGAAATGGCAGAAGGAGGATAAGGATAAGCGGAGTAAGCCTGGCAGCAATATACGTATGAAGCCCGAGTCCTAAGAGGCCGCCACTTATAGCAAAATCTAAGAAGCGCCGAGTACGTATTCCACGGAAAAAGAAATAAAAAGTAAAACTTACCAGAAATGGGAGCATGATCGCTCGGAAGCCGATACGGGAAAAGTTGATAGCCCAAAAAGATGTGGCTGCTATAAAGGCCGCGATAAGTCCGGCACTTCGACGTTTAAACAGTTCTGTAGCGAGAAGGTAGGCTCCGAGGACAGCTAAGGTACCAAAGACAGCTGACCAGAGCTTCAGGGCGGCTACGTTATAGCCAAAAGTCTTTATGGCAAAGGCCTGAAGGTTAATAAAAAATCCTTCTCGTCCGTAGTTGTTCGGATAGAAGGCGAGGTAGTTTCCAGTTTGAATGGCATTGAGTGCATCAGTGGCATTTGTAGCTTCGTCCGGATAGAGGCCTGCAGGAATACTATCGATTTGGTAGGTACGAAAAAGAAAAGCGAGGGCTAAGATAATAATGAGACCCGAGAGAACATAAAAGTGATATTGATTTTTTGTTGTCATATTTTTTATTTCCTTCTGGTTATTTTTTAAGAAGGAATATATTTTTGTTTTTGTTGTCTTATGTTAGAATTATAGCAAAAGAGAGGGTGATTGAAAACGTTATTATGTTTGATAGGTTTCGTTTTGGGCGCGCAAGTCAAGTCAATACTCCAGATGATGTCTCATCTGTTCTTCCTGTTGCTCCAAATGGAGAAGAAGCTTTACCGGAAGCATCAGTTATTCGTTTCTTTGGTGAAGGAAAAGAAAAGAAGGATTCGATGGATACTCCTGAAGAAATTGTAGATCAGACACCAGAGGGTGCTGTGGCAGAAGATTTTTCAAAGAAGGCTCTAGAGAGCGCACCGGAAGAAGAGCCTATTTCCCCTAAAGCAGATCAAGAATGGAAAGCCAAAGAAGGAGAGGCGGTAGCCTCCATTACGTTGGTGCAAAACAACATGGTGTATTATCGTGTGGTTGAGCCTGGGAAAAAAGATACCGTGCGAAATGCTACTTTGAATTATTTTCTTTCACAGTACAATCCTTCCAAAAAAGAAGAAGGGTCTGCCGAAGAAGATGTAGAAGTAGCTTCTATTGTTGAAACGCAGGCTGAGGAAGCGATATCGGTACCCGTAGAAGAGCAAGGAGCGGTGGATACAGAAGAAGGAGGGCTGGAGGCTTGGAAAAAGAGTAAAGCGAGAAAAGAAGATGCAGAACCAGCAGAAGCGGTGCTCTTAGAAGGAGAAGCAAAGCTTGTTTCAGAGGATGTAACCCCTGTGGTTTCTGAGGAATCCGGAGATCAGGAGGTTTTTTCAAAACGTCGCCGGAAAGGAAGAAGGGATGCGGGCCCAAAAGAGGATCTATCAGCTTCAGAAGATGCATCTCCTGAGTCGTTCGTTGAAGCTACTGTTGATGAATCAGTTCAGTCGAGAGGAGAAGAGATACTCGATGCAGAATTTGAAGATATACGGAGTGATTCTCGAGAGGTAGTACCCGCTCCTTTAGCTACTCGAGAGAATCTTGTCGCTGAAGTAGCCGATGCTCGGAAGAAATTTGCCGAGGCTGATCTTGCTCATAATAAAGCCTGGAAGGATATAGCCCGTACCATTCCAGGGTTAAAAAATTCAAAAAGTCTTATTGAGAGTTCTGATTTGACTCACTTTAGAACTGAATACCAAGGAAAACTCCAAGAACTTCGAAGCGCTGAAATTGAACGTCTCAAGAGCGAGGGTTTTTCGGGTAAGAAATTGGAACATGAGATAGAAAAGGTTGTTCGGTATTTCCAATGCGATGAAGCAGTTGCTTTGTATGAAGCCCGAACAGAGGTGCGCAAAGAAAATCAAAACTGGGGAGGAAAAGCTCTGGAAGCCTTTGGAAATATTGGAAAGGCATATAACAAGCTTTCTTGGAAGCAAAAACTGGTTATTACTGGGGCTTGTCTCGCGGGTACCGCAGCGCTTACTCTGACGGCTGGAGTCGCTGGTGGTGCGGTGGCCGGAGGCGCTCTTTTAGCCCGAAAGTTTGTCGTAGCTGCAGGAACTACAGTGACCGCAGAAACCCTCATGAAGATGACAGGAGAGAAACTACGCGATAAAGATGATACGAAAAAGATCGGAAAGAAGGTAGAGAAACTCGGCGTGACTGAGATGGATGGAGTAAATTTTGAGCGACTCAGTCAGATACTGGATAGTGATATCGCTCATTTAGATAAGAAGCTTCAGAAAAAGAAGTGGGCGGGAATTTTGCAGAAAAGTAGTTCCTTGGCAATCGGTTTTGGAGCAACCTTTGGTATGTCGGCTCTTTTGTCGCATCCGGCTGAAGCAGCAACTCCTACGGAAACCGCTCCTGTATCAGAAACGATGAAAGTAGAGGCGTTACCTCAGGCACTTACAGATTCTCAACAAGCGGTAGATGTTCAAGCGGGTCATGAATATGTAGAGGCTTCTCCGGAAGCGCAGGCTGAAATCCGACAAACGACCGGTCTTACGGATGAGCAACTTCGTGGATTAGCAACACAGCAAGAAGCGACGGACGCTCCTCTGTCTCCAAGTGCTGAAACAAGTACAGCCTCTGCTCCGGAAGCAATTTCCGAAGCGCAAACGATCGAAGGTATTCGTGGAGAGTATACCACTACCGCTTCTGATGCGCGTCGGGGCCTTTGGGGAGTGCTTGATTCTCGTTTGCCAGAAGATATGCCCAAAGCAGAACGGGTTAAGGTTATTAGTTCTCTTGAGAATGCAATTGCTGCTAAATTGCACGATATGTCACCTGAGCAATTACGTGCCGTTGGATTTTCTAGTGGTGATGTAAATATTATTCATCCAGGAGATACACTAAAACTCGGAGAACTTCTTTCAGCAGATGATACAAAAACGATTCTTGAAGGAAAGATTATTTTACCGATCGAAGCTGAAGTTCCGAGTGAAATTCCTACTGAAGCACCAACACCAGATACGAGTGTTCCGGAAGCAGAAGGAAGTGTATCAAGTGACGCTTCTTTGGTTGAAAGTCCGAAAGAAGCAGTTACTGTACCAACAGAAGCAGCGGTTACTCCTGCAGCAGAAGTTGTTGCTGAAAATATTGAGGCGAAACCGGAAGGCACTTTCAAAGATCAGCTCCGTGCATTTTTTCAGGAGCACCCTGGAAAAGATAAGTTGTACCTGAGAAATCTTGCCGTATTTCGAGGACAGCTTTTTGAAACTCCAGAAGTGGGAACTCTCTCGGGGTATGATCAATCATTAGTTCAAGAAGCTATGAATCATACAGAGGTTGGACAAGTGCTTTCTGATCATGCCATGCTCGAGGGAAATAAATCTTATCTCTATGATAAGGTGGCGAATCCGTTTCATGTGAGTCAAATGGAGAATTTGGATCGTCTTGTTGTGGCAGCAGGTCGCGAATTTGGAGCTGCCGGAAGACCGGGTCCAACAGAAACAGTATCGGAATACACAAAGCGTGTCATGTTTCTTCTTTTTCAGAAGAATATTGATAATCCTTCATTTACTTTTAAGTTTTAATGCATATCTATGTCTATTGATCACAAACAAATCAGGGATGAGCTTTCAGAGGCATTTCATTTAGAGGGTATGCCCGTGAAACAGCAAGAAGAGCTCATTGGGAAGATGGGAGAGGCTCTTTTGAAGCGTATCTTTCTGGAAACTATGGAAAAGATTGGGGACGAAGGGGTACGAGAGTACGAAGGGCTTCTTGAGCAGGAAGCGAGTGAAGAGCAGATTTCTGATTTCTTGGAAGAAAAGATCCCGGGGTATACTGTCTTTGTCCGTGAGATTGTAGATCGTTTTAAAGAGGAGATGCAAGAGAATTTTTCTTGATAATTTAGAGTAATACGAAGAGTATGCCAGAAGAGCTAATACGAGAACCAGGGCAGAGCGGAGAAGGACTGAAAGAAGGAGGTCTTTTGAGTCCTTCTATTGAATCTCTTCCTTCTGTGAATCCTGAGAAGGAGTCTGTAGTGGAGGCAAAGGATGAGCGTTACAATGAGCTTTTGGGGCAGCTCAGTACGAATGCAAAAGCGGTGCCAGGACTTTCTGAAAAGGAAGTTTCAGATGATACAAAAGAAGTGTCGCTTCTGACTGACGAAGAGAGTCGTATACAGCATCTTTTGGATCTGGCGCATACGAAGGGAACTTTGCATGCCGTTCGAGTAGCTCGTTCGCTTCAGGATTACTACGCACTCGATCGGATGCACGATGAGCTTTCAGAAACTTTTTTCAAGAAACTTACTGAAAAAGGATTGCTTTCATAGAGGAAGGGGCTCAAAATAAGCCAAAAAGAAATACAAAAAATAATGGAAGTCTTTGATTTTAATATTTTGTTTATACCACTTGCCTGGGTATCGGCGAGTATCGCTCTTGTGAGTGGTGTTTTTTTGGTGGTCCGAAGTATTGTTTCTTTTCGAAACCAGGTCAACGAATCTATTCAGATGGATCTTGAGGTTATCAAGGTAGTAAAGAAAAAACTTCCTGAAGGACAAAACCCAGGACAAGATAGTTGGCGTGAGGAGATTCTTGCAATGGAGCAACTTCTGGTTTCTTTGGCAGGATTTAAATCGAAAACAAAGTGGTTTACCCGGATATTTTTTAATGCACCGACGGTTGTTTTTGAAATTGCCAACCCTTCTTCTAGTGAAGAGATTTTTTTCTACCTTTCTGTACCAAGGCGTTTTCGGGAGAGTATCGAAAAGCAGGTGCACAGCTTTTTCCCGAATGCTGTTATTGAAAAGGTGCCTGATTATACGATATTTTCTCCAGAAAGTTTCACAGCTCTTTCGCTCCTTGAGCTTTCAGACCACCATGCTTTACCGCTCCGGACCTATCGTACCTTGGATATTGATCCACTCAATGAAATTTCGAATGCACTGAGTAAGTTAGCCACTGTGGCTGAGGGCGCCGCTATTCAGGTGCTTCTTTCTCCAGCAGGGAACCGGTTTCGTTCTGAGGGAAAGCGTATTGCTCAGCACATGCAAAGCGGAAAGCGTCTCAAGGATGCTCATAGTGAAGGGACGTTTCAGGGACTCGGAACCCATATCGGAAAGCGAGTAATTCATACGCTTGATCCAACACAGAAAAAGGTAG
>JBBTWC010000002.1:0-38473 GCA_038062975.1 Patescibacteria group bacterium
ATAGGTATCAGCTGGACAATGATTGAGTCCTTCTGGAGCAGTACCACAAGTGACGCTTGGGACACAAGAGACTGAAACTGAAGTCGTGGCTGTATATGAACCAGGAGCACCTGCAACATTTACTGTTACACTATCCGACCCTGTCCCTCCTGGGCCGGTACAGGTAATAGTATAGGTACTTGTACCGGATGCAGAAATAGTATCATTTCCCCCTGTCGTGGCTTTTGCTCCTACCCAACTCGTACCGGTACCAGAGCATGTTGTCGCATCCGCTACGGCGCCCCAGGTAATATTTAAGCTTGTGCCAGACGCTATAGAAAGTGGTCCATTTGAACCATTAATAAGAAGATTCGGAGCAGGAGCAGGAGAAACACAGAGACTTTCGCTTGGAGCGACAGCGGAGCAGGAGCCATCACAGGCATACACACCAAGATTCGTCATTCCGCAAGAATTTCCTGAAGAACAAACCGTCCCTTGATAGGGAACACAGATTGGTCCGCAAAGAGTATCTGACGGGGCAACTGCAGAACAACTTCCACCACAATCATACGTACCAAAATTTACCATTCCGCAAGAATTTCCTGCAGAACAAGCATTCCCTTGATATGATACACAAATTGGTCCGCAAAGAGTATCTGACGGGGCAACTGCAGAACAACTTCCATCGCACTGAATTACTCCAAAACCAGACATACCGCAACTATTGGATGCCGAGCAAGAATTTCCTGCATTTGCAACACAAACTGGTCCACATACTTGAGATCCAGCATAGACATTTCCGCAACTATCTGAGCAAGAACTACCAGTACACGTACTCGCTGCACACGATGGGTCAGCTGTACAAGCATCCGGCACTTCTACCCACCACCAAGCACTTGGAAAGCAAGCTGGACTCATATTTCCAGGCTGAGCACACTCAAACGTTCCAGCTGGGGAATCCCCACAATACGCTGGGTCACCAGAAACCAGCCATCCCATAACAATTCCGCACAACATCTGATACGCTTGAGCTCTTGGCACCTGAGAAACAAAAATTCCCGTCACGAGGATGATTCCAAGGAGTATAGGTGCAAATAGGCTTCTTTTTCTCTGTACGTTCATACTCAATACTTATGGTAATAGCTTGGTTACAATAGAATCGAAATGATGGACACGCGTAGGCTCTCCTCCTCCAAATGAGTATCTCAGCACATCGGTACCACCCTCTTTTCCAGCTACAAGATTATAAAGAGCATCATTACCCAAAGCAATAAAAGGTCCTTGTGTATTAATAGCGGCTATCGTCTCCAAAGAAGAAGTAGAGTTAATACTTCGCACAGATACGGTACGATTCGTATTATCTGCCCAGGCAATCAACTTTCCATCTGGAGATTGTACTGGAGAAAATGCCAGTGAATTGGAAGAAAAAGAATCAACAGTAGCTACATTTCCATTTATAAAGTCAGCCACACGTATCCCTTGAGATGAAAACCAAGCCACGTGCGAAGTATCTGTAAAGATAGGATACAGGCCGGTGCCAATGGTAGTACGATTTCCCGAAGCTACCTCAAAAATCATAATTTGCCAATTCAAAGGCTTCCTTTCTTCTTTTTTTGTATCGGATGGTAAATTCTCCGCTGCCTCCATGTACGCCACAAACTTTTTATCTGAAGAAAATACACCTCCCATCTTTGGAAGCTGAGAAGAGTACACAACAACACCATTTACTACCAAAGAGAAATCTCCATTGGAAAGAGATTGGATTTCTACAATATCTTCTCCTTGTCGTGCAACAGCCTGGACCGAAGACCCTTGACCTCTTGGTATATTTTCGTACTGCCCGTTCGAGAGACGATACAGCTTCGTGAGACCATTTTCTGGTGAAAGAAAGAGGGCATCCTGAAACTCAGAAGAAACATTTTTTTTATCCTGCACATCTCCTTTACGAAAAAAGGCGAAATAAGAGGCAATAAGAAACGTACCCACTACCGCAAAAACAAGTAGAAATAAGAAATAACGAGCTATATTTTTCATAGTATTCTATTTTTATCTTCTATGGTGCCACTTCTTTCCAATTGAAATCACACGCTCGTCGTCCATTACAGGTAAGCGTTGCGCCACAACCATCCCCTACTGTATAGGTATCAGCTGGACAATGATTGAGTCCTTCTGGAGCAGTACCACAAGTGACGGATGGGACACAGGTAACAGAAATAGTCGTTGAAGCGGAGTTTCCAGAGTAAGTAGCACTGACAGACTCAGATCCAGAACTTCCAGCCGTGACTACTTTCGGATTGGATCCAGAAAGAGAAATAGCAGAGCCTCCCCCTTCGCCCCAAGCTGTCGAAGGGCTAACGTTGCCTGAACCATCTGAGCAATCAGAAGCCGTGTTCCAACAAGCAACAAGGTTTCTCGTAGAGCCAGTAGCCATAGCAAAACTTGACCCGCTTCTTTGAAGACCTGAGGAGCAAGAATTTTCACAGATTTTAAGAGAATTTACAGGTCCACCAGCCACAGTTATGACTACACTATCCGATCCTATCCCCCCTGGACCAGTACAGGTAATGGTATACGTACTCGTAACAGACGCGGAAATATTATCACTTCCTCCTGTCGTGACCTTTGCTCCTACCCAGCTAGTACCCGTACCAGAGCATGTCGTTGCATTCGCTACAATACCCCAAGTAATATTGAGATTCGTACCAACAGTAACAGCAAGCGGACCATTGGAACCGTTTATAAATAGATTCGGCGCAGGAACAGGAGATCCACTACAAGTAGCATCTGCTTGGCAACGACCCCTATTGTAGGTCAGGGAATAGCTATTCATAGGAAGGCAGCTACGGGTCGTGCTCGCAATTTGCTCATAGGCGCGTTCGGTAGATGCGCAGGTTTGAGAAACCGGCTGTCCTCCGATACAATCCACTCCTACCGTAACAGTATCACCACACGCTCCCGACGTTTCGCCTCCTCCACAAAACAGGGTTCCTCCGTATGTGTTACCACAGGAATCCGAACAAGTGGAACCAGAGCAGGTGCTCGCGGCACAAGAAGGATCAGCGACACAGCCACCACAGAATTTGCTTCCACCATAAGAATTCCCACAGGCATCGTAACAAGTGCTACCAGTACAAGTACTCGCGGCACAAGAAGAATCTGCGATACAACTACATTCACTCACGCTACACTGGATACCGGGATCAAAAGGACACTGATCTACTGCAGGAGGAGGAGTAGCTGAACATACCGCACCGATAAGCACACCTGTTGCTGTATCACCACAGACATTGGAGACTGTACAGGCTACAGAACAACTCTTTGTCCCTGCATAAGCATTAGAGCATAAATCATAACAGGTATCGGTCGTACAAGTATTGGCGGCACAAGATGAGTCCGGGATACAAATAGGCGGGGTGTAGACGCAAGCGTAGTCATGAGTATAAAAATAGGCCGAGTCTCCAGAACCTCCGGCACATACAAGATTAGAACATGTCCGACCAACATTCACTGCATTACAACTAAAACTACAGTTACCCGAGGAGCGACATGGCGCAAACGTTTCTCCAAAATTCTCTTCGCTATCTACTCCGCTCTCAGGAAAGGTCATTATTAAATCATATGACTGAGCCCGGACAAGCCTTGTGTTACTCAAACCAATAAGTATCGAAAAAATAAAGACAACCCCGATAAACATCGATCTCCTTGACCAGCGAATTGAAATGAGAGGAATTCTCATAGTTCTATTTTATATACTCCCTAAAAGAAGTCGTTTCACATACAGACCAAGTGGCAATTTCATAATAGTATGAGGAGAAGCATCCGTAAACGATTGCTTCATAACAACACTTTGAGACGACTGAAGAGAAATACTATACAAAGCATCATTACTAAGCGTCACCGATATCACTTTTGGGGAAAGAGGAATTACTGAAACTGGTTCCGCAGTATCAACCGAAACTCGATAGAGTTCAATCGCCTGAGCATCATCACTGTACCACCCAATAATTGAATGATCAGGAGAAACAAGACTCGAAGTAGGTGTACGGCCCTGAATATCTGGAACAAGCACCTTTGAAGTTCCCGTAGTAAGGTCCGCTATTGCCAGTCCAGCAGGAGCCATCCAGGCAACGTGTGTATCATCAACAAAAAACGGCGCTACACCATTCCCAAGAACAAAAGAGGTTCGTGTCAATGGCTCATAGACAACCACTTTCCACTGGCTACGATCATTCGCTAGTAATGGCGCGTCTGCTGGTGAAACAAAAACAGAAGGATCCTCTGCTTCTGCATACGCAATACGACTTCCAGTCGAAGAACGAGTAATATTTAGACGAGGACGAGTATCTTCGAGTACAGTATTCCCATCAAGCATGACCGAGAATGTAGCATCCCGCTTGATAATAGATGCAGAACCAGACTCATAATTTGTAGCAGAAATAAGTTTACCTGGCACAGCCTCTGCTCGACGCAAGAAAGGGTACGCTATTGTTTGCGCTCCCTGATCGGAAATAAAAGTGGCTCCTTGTAATTCAGAAGGCAAAGAGAAACGAGTAAACGAAAGCAAAAGAGAAAGGTAATTTGTTTTATAGAGCCACAAACTTGCGCCAAAAAATAGAGTAGCAACCCCGAGGATAACAAGATATTTTTTCATCATATGCTTATTCCTCTTTTAGTTGCTCATAATACATATCGACATCACTGATCCATTTCTTAACACTTTCACGACTGTGTCCGGCACAACTAAAACCACACTTCCATACCACCAATTTCTCGGGCGTATTTAACTGCTCGGAATTCACGAGCTTATCTAGACGCTTTGCAACTGTTTCAACAGCATCTTTGCGACTATTAAAGCATGTATGTCCTCCAGAACCCATCATGCGACGCTGTCCACGATATCCCCAGTAATTAAAACAGTCTTGGCCATCGAGCACCGGCACACGCTTTCCCCAATTACTTTCTTTCTTAGCAATACCAATAAGGAATGCGGCCACTACACGATCTTGTTCAAAAATATATGGGAGCATCTCTTCAATTGGGTAGTCCTTCACCATGGTGCGGACATTTTCCTGATATTTATCCTCTGCCGCGTCGCTAAAATATTCAAAGAAAAGGTCATTCTCCCCACTATATGGAGAAAGCGCCTCTTGATCTGAACCTTCTTGACTTGATGCAACCGTTTCAACACCAGCTACTTGTGGCGTACGAGCAAAAACACCAGGTCCAAAAGCGTGCTCAATAAAAGCCATCGACAACATACCAAAAGCTACGCCTCCTACAAGAGAACCATAGAGCATTTTTCTTGGTGCAAGATCCGGCATCAACCGGTTCGTTGTCCTCTTGATACGACGAAGATGTAGTTGCGCTCTCCGAAAAATACGAAAAAGAGTTATCCCTATATCACGACGATACAATGTTTGAAGAAGGGGTTTTTTCTCACGCTCTATACCATCGAGAGTTTTTTTGGCACCAAGGGTCTGAGAAGAAGGATAGTACACTCTCCGATCCACTTGGGGAGCGGTAAAATTTTTTGGACTCGGACTCGCAATATCGAGTGATACCTTTTTCCGCATCGCGAGAGGAGAGGAGTATTGATAAGGATTTTGTTGCATTGTTTTTGTGTTTTTTCCCTCTTCTGTGAAAGTCTTTTACTTTGAAGCTTCTAATCCGGCCTTTTCGGAAAAGAATTTCTTCACATCTGGTTCACCGATATAGCATTTATTTTCAACAGTTGCTATAAAGGGTACTCCAATATCTTCTTTTGCAATACCACAGGCTTCAGCTCGTTTCTGCATCTCCTGTGAATTCTTTTTATTGTGCCAGACTTCCTTCTTAATAAAATCTACCTTCGACGCAATATCATTCTTATCAATAAATTCTTGAATAACCTTACAATGCGGACATTCCTCTCCATAGTAGTAAACAATATCCGCTGTTTCTACCGGGACTTCTGATTCCTTCGCGTCCTGTATCCCCCACACCACGAGACCCAAAATAGCAATAATCACCCCTCCAACAATAAATAAGATCTTTTTATCAGGCATACTAAAATCGCTTGAAAGAGTATTAACTGTACTCAAAGTATACCATATTTTTTAGACTTTCTCGACAGAAAAAGAAAGAGTCCTACAATAAACATTCCCAAAGAAAGTACCTGTCCCAAGGTAAGACCTCCAAAGAAATATCCAACTTGCACATCAGGTTCACGAAAAATTTCGGCAATAAAGCGAAGGACAGCATAAAACATCAGATACAGTGTGGCCAAGGCACCAGAAAACTGGAATTGCTTCCTAAAAAAGAGAAGTATCAGAAATAAAAGTATACCCTCAAAGAAAGCTTCGTACAAAGAAGACGGGTGACGCAACACCCCTTGCGGAAATATTTCCGGAAAATACATTCCCCAGGGCGCAGCAGTAATTCTTCCGGGAAGCTCAGTGTTTACAAAATTTCCCAAACGACCGAAAAAGATCGCAAGAGGCGCACAGAGAGCAACCATGTCAGCTCCTTTCCAAAAATCAAGCTTCTTTGCACGATAGAAGAGGAGTAACGCGAAAGCAACAGCAATTAGGCTCCCGTGATAACTCATTCCAGCAATCCCCTGCCAAGATTCGCTTGCAAAATCATACGGAAGAAAAAAAGATTGCTCCATAGGAAAAAACGGGAGCATGTAAAAGAAGAGATACCCAATCTTTCCACCCAAAAGAGCCACCACCAAAAGCCAGACAAAAAGATCAGACACGTCTTCTTGTGAAATTCCAGAGGATACCCCCTTGGCAACCAAAAGCTTTGCTAAAAAGAAAGCGCTTGCCCATCCCAGTAAATAGAAAAAGGCGTACCAATAAAAGGAAAAGAACCCGACCGTAAAAACGATTGGGTTCAGGTTTTCGGGTATATGTTGCCACCATTCGATCATAGCTACGGTGCCACTTCTTTCCAATTAAAGTCACACTGCCGTCGCCCATTACAGGTAAGTGTCGTTCCACAGCCATCTCCTACTGTATACGTATCAGCTGGACAGTGGTTTAGTCCTTCTGGAGCAGTACTGCAGGTGACGCTTGGGACACAGGAAACCGAAACGGTTGTAGTGCGCGTCTGACCTGAATAGGTAACACTTACAGATTCAGATCCAGAAGCGTTCGCGGTCACAGTCCTTGGATTACTTCCAGAAAGAGAGATAGCGCTTCCTCCTCCTTCACTCCAACTACCAGAAGTAGTAATGTTTCCCGATCCAATTGAACAATCGGTGGCCGCGTTCCAGCAGGCGACAAGATTTCTTGTGGATCCAGTAGCCATAGAAAAGCTACTCCCATCACGCTTTAAGCCTGAAGAACAAGAGTTTTCACAGATTTTGAGAGAAGTTACAGTACAACCCTGCGTACCAGCGTACGTGTTACCACAAGAATCGGAGCAGGTACTTCCAGTACAGGTGCTGGCAGCACACGAGGGATCAGCGACACAACCTCCACAGAACATGGTACCTCCGTACGTATTACCACAAGAATCGGAGCAGGTACTTCCTGAGCAGGTGCTTGCCCGGCAAGATGAATCAGCGACACAACCTCCACAGAACATACTTCCGCTATACGAATTGCCACAAGCATCATAACAAGTACTTCCTGAGCAAGTACTTGCTGAACAAGAAGAGTCTGGGGTACAAACAGGGCAACTTGGGTATGGTCCCGGAGAGCCATTGGAACAGGTACAAGCAGCGGGTTCAGGAGCAGTACATGCTCCTCCTGAGTAAGATCCAGAAGTCGTGTTACAAGCATTTGACTTCGTACAAGAGCATCCATCCATCGTTGGGTTCGTAGCGCAAGTAGGTACAATATCATCAATCCAACACGTGTAGAGGTAG
This sequence comes from Patescibacteria group bacterium, assembly GCA_038062975.1. Classification (GTDB taxonomy): domain Bacteria; phylum Patescibacteriota; class Minisyncoccia; order Moranbacterales; family UBA1568; genus UBA1568. Next base: position 7,835 of record JBBTWC010000002.1, read on the forward strand.
AAGCCACTCACGCAAGCTATGCCCTCGCACATTTGTGGAATATACGAAGACGCAAATGATCCTCCACTTACAGCACACGCTGCGCTTGCATTCGCCTCATACCCACTACAATCAGCATAGCCGAAATCGTTATTACAACTGTCTATCCAGCTATTATGTATCGCTTTTGCGGACCCCGGAAACATTCCTATACCTACCACAAAGAAAACAAAAACTGCGATAAAGAAAATCCTTCTATGATCTGAAAAGGGTCGACTGAGAATGTTCATATATTTCTCTTAAAATGCAATCCGGCTAATGGAAAGTGCTCTCGGAAATATATGTATCTTTCGAGCTTCTGTACCTTCAAAATCATATTTCCAGACTTCTGTACCGGCATCTGCCCCTCGCAAATCATACAGTGCAGTATTACTAAAAGAAGGTGATACGAGAATTTGTGGAATTTCTCGAATAAAAGAAAGTTTATCGCCGTCTACACGATAAATAACCGTTGCTTCTACACTTGGATCATAAAAAGCAATAGCCTTTCTGTCTGGCGACTGTAACACTGGATCGAGAACAATCGGAAATGTATGGTCAAGAAGCTTTGTAGCGTTACCGCTTTGAAGATCATACCGATACAGACCACTAGTAGCAAAGAAAAGAAAATGCGTATCATCAAGAAAAAGCGGGGTGGAGCCAGAGACAATGCGCTCGGTTTTTGATTCTCGAGGAAAGAAAAGCATTATTTCAGAATGAGCGGGATTTACACCAGATATATGGGCTGGAATTTTTATTTCTGGTACAGAGCCTTTTTCGTCTGCCTCTATCTCCTGGGAAAAAACAACGAGTTCCTCATTTGGGGCCACAGAAGATGAACCAAGATACTTTTCTCCCTTCTGTCTTAAGAGAATAGATCCTTCTTCTGTATATGGGTACTTTTTGTAAGAAAAACTCTCGGGAAGATAGATCGTGCTTCCAGCTTCACTTTCTGAAAGAATTTTTACCTGCTTCAATTCTTGAGGCAAAGTGAGAGCACTCCAGACCCCATGAAAAGAGCCGGGAGTCTTTACGAACACAAAAAAGAAAAGAACACAAAATGCGGTAAAAAAAGTAACCAGTCCTATGAGAAGAAGATAACGACGGATCATATAAAAAGATTTTTGTTTTTCTGCTCCCCTTGGAGTAAGTACCTCTACTCTACAATATTTTGGAAAAACTGCAATAACTATCCGTTGTATTCCTTGAGCTGATCGCGAAATTCAATACTATAAATTTCACCAAGTGCCATAAAGAGAGAGATAATGATCGGACCCATAATAAATCCCGGAAGACCGAAGACCGAAATACCTCCCAAAGTAGCAAAGAAGATCATCAGTGGATGCATCTGAGTGTCTCTTCCTACAAGTTTTGGTCGCAAAATATTATCAATAGTAGAGATAACTCCCGCACCTACCGCTATAATAAACACTCCTTGCCATACATTTCCCAAAGCAAGCATAATCAAAGCTGTTGGAAGCCAGACGACTGCTGTTCCCACAAGTGGAATCATAGAGAAAAGAAGCATGATGAATCCCCAAATAGCAGGAGACGGTACACCGGCAATCCAAAAGACTACCCCTCCGATAAATCCCTGAATCGCTCCGACAACTAACGTCCCCTTCAGAGTGGCGCGACTAATGGAAACAAATTTCTCTACTAAAAGCTTATCATGCTCGTTCCGTAGTGGACTCATGCGCATGATATAGCGAAGCGCTCTTTTACCATCAATCAAGAAGTAGAAGAGTGTAAAGAACATGACAAAAATCCAAAAGATAAAATGACTAATACTCGTATACGCTGCCTGGAGAAGTCCCAGAGCATTTCCAGAAAGCTGCTTCGCATCTAACAAAAGTCTCTCTTGATTCAGCGTATCTCGATCAATCACGAGATTTAAAATAGGAACATTTTCAGAAAGCGTAATTGTTTTATCAATAAATTGCTCAATCTTTGTCTGCTCTCCCAATGCTCCATAAATGCTACTCGCTTCCCCAATAGCCATACTGAGCACAATGAGAATTGGTGTAACAATAATAAGAATTACCAAAATACAGGTAAAAAATGCAGCGATTCCTCTGTGCCCATGCATCACACGCTCCAAGAAATTATATGGTCGCTTAAAGAGAGCTGAGATAATAGCGGCTGCAATAATAGCCGTAATAAAAGGACGGAAGATGAAAAAAACAGCCACCCCAACAAGTGTCAGGAGGATGAAAAAGAAATAAACGTTCAGTGACTTTAATTGCATAAAACTCTTTTCTTGATGCGCCTCTAGTATACTCTCCCTTTGCTCTTTTTCAAAGACTTTTTTCATTCCCAGACTCCACCTTCTCTATACTATCTCTTGCCTGAGACTTATCAAAAGATGAGAATACCGGATTCCCCAAAAGAATCTGCGCATTCACAAAAAGAACGGGCTTTTTCTTAATGTATCCTTTTTTATGCGGTGGTCGTACTGCGAGTTCTAATTGGAAATGTTTTCGGAAGTACTCTTGAATACCGGCTCGAGAAGTATATCCTACTGGGAGCACAAATGGAGCAAAGACGGATTTTTTTGAAGAATAATATTTTCGGTGCCCCTGATGGAGCCACAGGTATACCGTTGCCTCCTTTGTAGGAAATACCGACTGTTCTTTTTTTAACACTGCTTCATTCTTCCCCTTGGTCTTATAGTAGAGGCACTGCGTTTTTAGCATACACGCCTCACACTTCGGTCGCGCCACACAAAGAGAGCTCCCAAAGTCCATAAGTGCCGCATTGAGGTCTTTTTTCCGAGAGACAAGACGCTTCTCCCAAAACTTGGTATCAATATCAGCCTTCTTATCCCCAAAGAAAAATCGCCCAACCACACGCTTTAAGTTTGTATCCCAAGCCAAGTGATCCTCTCCATACGCAAAACTAAGAATTGCAGAAGCAGTATACGGTCCAACACCCGGAAGCTTTTCTAGAAGAATTCTCTCTTTGGGAAATTTTCCACCGTGTTCCAATACGACAACCTGAGCAGTCTTAATCATATTTCTTCCACGCGCATAGTATCCAAGCCCCTGATAATACGGAAGAAATTCTTCCCAAGAAGCCGTGGTAAGCTTCTGTACCGTCGGGAATCGTTTCAAAAATCGATTGTAATATTCGATAACACGATTTACTTGCGTCTGCTGAAGCATGACTTCAGAAATCCAGACTTCATATGGCGTAATCCCCTTCTTTCTCCATGGTAAATGTTCCCGGCCTACTTTCCGCAGAAAATCTAAGAGCTTCGTCTCAAAAAATACGATCTTTTCCTTTCGTATTGCCATAGAACAAATTACTTACACAGCAAAAGAATTTACAAAGGAGTTATTCCTCAATCACTCCACCCCCCAAACAGTATTCTCCATCATAAAACACAGCAAATTGCCCCGCGGCAATCCCCTGATCTTTTTCAGAAAGTTTTACTTCTGCTCTCTTGTTCTCCAAAAGTTCCACGCTAGCAGAATACAGTTTTGCGCCATGACGAAGTTTTACTAGCATATCTTTCTTCGTTGGTGCTCCGGTAATCCAATTGATATTTGCCACAAAAAAACTGTCCCGAGCTACCTCTGTATGCACGTCACCATGAGAAATAAACACTTCGTTTGTTTCAGGATTCTTCTGTACTACATACCATGGTCCACTAGCCAATCGAATCCCCTTTCTTTGTCCGACAGTGAAATAAAAAAATCCGTCGTGTTCCCCTAAAATATTCCCTGACTCAAATTCAACCAGTTTTCCTGGACGCTTGCCAAGATGATGCTCGAGAAATTTATCAAAGGGAATCTTCCCGAGGAAGCAAATTCCCTGACTATCTTTTCGTTTCGCATTCGGAAGGTTATACTTTTCTGCCAATGCTCGTACTTCATCCTTCTCAAAGCTCCCGATTGGAAAAAGGGCTCGGCTCGCCTGGGCTTGCGAAAGTTGTGAAAGAAAATACGTTTGATCCTTTATCGGATCAGGAGAACGTTTCAACCATGTTTTCCCATCCCTTTCTTCAACCTGCGCGTAGTGTCCGGTAGCAACCTTGTCATACCTGTCACCAATAAAATCATAAAAAGCACCGAATTTAATCTGCGCATTACACATCATATCTGGATTTGGTGTCCGTCCATTCCGCACCTCCTCGACGGTATAGGAAACAACTCGCTCCCAATATTCTTTCTGAAACGGAATGACCTCAAGTAGTACTCCTGCCTCTTCAGCCACGGCGCGCGCATACTGCAAATCATCCTCCCATGGACAATCTCCAAGAAAGGCAAGCTCATCTTCTAGCCAAATTTTGAGATAGAAAGCCGTCACATCATGCCCGGCATCTTTGAGAAGCCGGAGAGACACGGAACTATCAACCCCACCTGAGAGTAATACTGCGATTTTCATACTATATATTCTTCTTTGACACCCTCTTTTGAAATGGTACCATAGCGAGAACCCTTTTTTGGGGTTTTCGCCCCTTAACAATACCCTCCTCCTTACCCAAGGAGAAATACCTATAGTGCCACACAACTTCACTCTTAGCAACGCTACCGTAGCCAAAAATTGAAACCTCAAAAACAGGACGAAGCAAATGATTATCAAACGCGACTCTGAAGACCTCGCCATGCGTCTGGAGATGACTCTCGGCGACGACTGGCATCTCCATCTCCGCGACGGCATCTACCTCAAGGACAACGTCCGGGCGACGGCTCGCCAATTCGGCCGAGCGATCATCATGCCAAATACCGGACCCATCATCACGGTCCCGGAAGCAAAGGCGTATCGCGAGCGTATCCTCGCGGCGCGCCCTCCAGGTTCGACCTTCGAGCCACTGATGACCCTCTACAACTCTCCTCGCACCACTCGGGCTGACATCCGGGAAGCGAAGGAGAGCGGGATCATCTTCGGCCTCAAGGACTATCCTCGCGGCGCGACCACCGGTTCCGACCAGGCGCCACTTCACTTCCGTGACTCGTATCCTATCTTCGAGGAGTGCGAGGAGCAAGATCTCGTCGTGAATCTCCACGGCGAGAAGCTCGTCAACAATCGTGGCGAAGAAGTTGACGCCATCGACCGCGAAGAGGTGTTCCTCGAGGAAGAATTCTTCCCGCTCCGCGAGAAGTTTCCAAGCCTCCGCATCGTCCTCGAGCACATCACTACCAGTGCGGCCGTAGAGGCTACGAAGGAATGCTCCGTCTATTCGCGGACGGCAGCAACTATCACGCCTCACCACCCGACGACCAATATGAACCACCTCCTCGGCGACAAGCTCCGGCCCCACCTCTTCAACAAGCCGGTGAACAAACGCATCCGAGACCAGAAAGCGACCAATGCGGCCTGCGTCTCTGGACTGTCGTGCTTCTTCCTTGGCACCGACAGCGCTCCGTGGAATCGAGCCAGTAAGGAATGCGACTGCGGCTGCGCCGGCTGCTACAACGCAAACTGCGCCCTCGAGCTCTACGCCGAAATCTTCGAAGATGCCGGCGTACTCGAACGCCTGGAACCGTTTGTCAGTCATTACGGGGCCGATTTCTACGGACTCCCACGACACACGGAAACCATCACGCTGGTCCGACAACCGTGGAAGGTTCCTCCAGAGCTCCCCTACGGTGACAACGAGACCATCGTCCCGTTCGCCGCCAACCGCGATCTCCGCTGGCTCTGCACACGAACGTTCGAAGACGAAGAAAACTAAAAGGGCTTTTGGCCCACAACTCCCCTGTCGCGACATCGTTCGCGACAGGGACTTTTTTTATATAATCTCGTCTTAATTACCCATTTATACAAACAAGTAGCAAGCAGAGTAGTATCTTTCTTCGACCGCTGAGTCTTCTCACAGGGAGAAAAAGATATCTATTCTGCTTGCTGAATAACTTGACTATTCTTCCTCAAGAAATCGTTCGCTACTTTTTCCACCTCACCAGCATTTTTACACGCCATAAGTTCTGCACGTAATTCTTTCGCGAGGGGAAAATTGTTAATATAGGCTTGATAGTGCTTTTTCATCAATTCAAAGTTCTTGGTATCTCCCCATACTTCTTCAAATACCCTTGTATGCTCTACCGCCGCACGAATTCGCTCTTCTGGTGTCACATGTTTTTTCTTTTCATCAAATAGCCAGGGATTTCCAAAAATAGCTCTGCCAAACATCACGCCATCAGCGCCTGTTTCCTCCACTTTCTTTTTTGCGTCCTCCAAATCAAGCGCATCACCATTCCCAAAAATAAGAGTTCCAGATCCTTGGGCAATTTCCACGGCTCGTTTCACTCTCTCCCAACGTGCTGGAACTTTCGACATATCCTTTTTGGTACGAGCATGAAGCGTAATTACTGCAGGCTTGGCTTCCAGAAGTTTCGAAAGCCACTCTTCCAATTCATCTTCATTAAATCCAAGGCGTGTCTTTACGGATACTGGGATTTTCTTTCCCGCTGCCTCTATCCCTTCCATCGCTGCCAGAATAATCGCCTTGGCTTTTTCTGGATCTCTCATACATGAAGCTCCAGCGCCCTGCTTCATCACATTCTTATCTGGACAACCCATATTAATATCTACGCCATCAAATCCAAGCTCTGCACAGAGCTTCGCTGCCTCAAACATTTTTTCTGGATGTGCCGTAAAAAGTTGAGCAATAATCGGCCGCTCCTCTTCAGTAAAAACGAGATCGCGCAGAAGCGCTTCTCTGCCTTTTGGGTGACACAGGCCATCCGCTGACACAAATTCTGTCCACAAAACATCCGGCTTACTATAACGGATAATAAAACGCCGAAAGACAGCATCCGTGACATTTGCAAGCGGAGCCAAAACAAAAACTGGCTTTTTTAATTTTCCCCAGAATCCTAAGTAGGGTTTCATATTTAGAGAGAAGAAAAAGCCGCGGGAAGTTCCTGGTGTGTGTACGAAGGGGGTGTTACCGCCCTACCAGATCCCGCGGCAGCCATTATCAGCGTCGCTTCTTTCGGATTTCTCCGAAACGAAGAGGAAAGAGGTCGGCCAAGCCCCTTACTGCTACGCCAAAAATAGCATATCTCCGCGATTTTGCAATCACATTGACAGTTTTTTTGTACTCTGGTATTCTAAATCGGACAAAATAAGTCTGCTTTAGAGAAGTATCCTATGAAAGTTTCCAAGAAAGCCTACTACGGACTACGTGCTGTTTTAGCCCTTAGTCATAGCCAAAAACCCCTTTCTATCCATACCCTTGCTGAAATCGAACATCTTCCCGAAGACTATACTGAGAAGATTCTTCAAGCACTCAGACGTGCTGAAATTGTAGAAGCAACCAAAGGTGTAACTGGAGGATACACTCTCGCCCGTAAAGCTGACGCTATCAATGTTTGGGATATTATCAGTATTCTCGATGGACCTATGAAACCCTTTACCTCTCCGGTCAAAGGAACGCTCCCCTGTTTCCAGGTCAGTCACTGCCAAACCAACGAAGTCTGGCGCACACTCGAGAAAAAAGTCGAAGAAACCCTCAAAAACATCTCACTCGCTTCACTTGATCACTCTTCAAAAAAATAACCTATGCTTTCCATCCACAACCTTTCAGCCTCTATTGAAAACAAGAAGATTCTTGATGGGATCTCGTTTAATTTTGTCCCAGGAAAAGTGTACGCCATCATGGGACCAAATGGTTCAGGAAAATCCACTCTCGCGGGTGCTCTTATGGGAAACCCACAGACCAAGATTCTCCGAGGATCAAAAATTCTTTTAAACGGAAAAAATGTTACAAATCTTTCACCAGAGAAACGTGCCAAACTTGGAATCTTCCTTTCCTTTCAGTCCCCTCTCGCACTTCCAGGGGTGAGCGTGAAAGATCTTCTTCGTATTGCACTTGAGAAGAAGATGGATCCTATGACGATCCATAAAACAGTAAAAGCGTATGCAGCAGAACTCCATATCAAAGATGAGCTCTTACAGCGTTCTTTAAATGATGGCTTTTCTGGTGGTGAAAAGAAAAAACTCGAAGCACTCCAAGCAGCAATTCTGACACCAACCGTTGCCATCTTTGACGAACTCGATACCGGTGTTGATGTCGATGCTCTCCGAACGATTTCTACTTTTCTCAAAAAGAAACTTCCAAAAGATTCTATTCTTATTTTTATTACTCATTCCACTCGCCTGCTTTCTTCTATCAAACCTCACGAAGTACTCATTATCCGTGATGGTCGTCTTGTGAAAACTGGTAAAGGTGCGCTCGCCAAGAAAATCGAAGAACATGGATTTACTGCCATAAAGTAAGTATGTCAAAGATCAAGAAAGACAACGTAGACCTTGGCGACTATAAGTACGGCTTCTCTATGCCGGAACGTTCCGTCCGCAAAACAAAAACCGGTCTTGATGCCGGTGTTGTTTCTGAAATCTCAGGCATCAAAAAAGAACCAGAATGGATGCTCGACTTTCGTCTGCGTTCATATGAGATCTTCAAAAGTAAGCCCATGCCCAACTGGGGAGCTGATCTCTCGGGAATTGATTTTGACGCCATTACGTACTATCTCAAAGCTACTGACAAACAGTCGCGTTCTTGGGAGGATCTTCCACAAGAAATCAAAGACACCTATGATCGCATTGGTGTCCCCGAAGCAGAAAAAAAATTCTTAGCAGGAGTCTCTGCACAGTATGAATCTGAAGTCGTCTACGAGAGCGTTAATCGCGAACTCGATCGCCTTGGCGTTATTTTCTGCGATATGGATACGGCCCTCGTAAAGTATCCAGAGCTCGTGAAAGAATATTTTGGAACCTTAATTCCTCCACAGGATAACAAATTCGCCGCACTTAATTCATCGGTCTGGTCCGGAGGATCATTTGTGTATGTTCCAAAAGGAGTGGAGGTGAAACTTCCTCTTCAAGCCTACTTCCGTATCAACGCCGAAGCATTTGGCCAATTCGAACGAACCCTGATCATTGCGGACGAAGGAAGCTACGTTCACTATATCGAAGGCTGTACAGCACCTATCTACACTACCAATTCCCTTCACTCGGCTGTCGTAGAAATCTTTGTGAAAAAGAATGCTCGCGTACGGTACACAACTGTTCAGAACTGGAGCAAAAATATTTACAACCTTGTAACCAAGCGTGCTCGGGCCGAAGAAAATGCCACCATGGAATGGATCGATTGCAATATCGGAAGCGGAGTCACCATGAAGTATCCAGCTGTCTACCTCGCTGGTCGTGGCGCCAGAGGAGAAGTCCTCTCCATCGCCTATGCCGGAGCCGGACAGCACCAAGATGCAGGAGCCAAAATGATTCACCTTGCACCCGATACAACATCAAGAATCGTTTCGAAGTCTATTTCCAAAGATGGCGGTCGTACTTCCTATCGTGGCTTGATCCACATTGGAAGCGGGGCAAAAAATGCCAGCTCGTCTGTTGTGTGTGACGCCCTCTTGCTTGATGAACACTCTCGTTCGGACACCTATCCAACCATGAATATCCGCGAAGAAAGTGCTACCATCGAACACGAAGCTACCGTGGAAAAGATTGGTGAAGAAAAGCTTTTTTATCTTATGTCTCGCGGTATCACCAAGGGAGATGCGGAAGGGCTCCTGGTAAATGGCTTCATCGATCCCGTAGTCAAAGAGATTCCACTCGAGTATTCAATCGAACTCAACCGTTTGATTAATCACGAAATGCAAGGCAGTGTCGGTTAATCGCACAAAAGATATGCTCCTCAAAGATATTTCAACACAACAAGAAACACTTTATACCTTACAAGAAAATGAACAGGTAATTTTCTTTTTGCTCAATCGAAGTGGCGACATTACTTTTGATCTTTCTGGACCAGGAAGCGCTGCGCATATCTTTGCCTTCTTTCTTGGAAAAGATACTGACAAAGAAACTCTTCGTATCACCCAGAAGCATTCTGCACGAAATACTACTTCGCATGCCAGCGTAAAAACGGCCCTCTTTGGGCAATCTGAGTTTACGTACGAAGGAATGATCCATATAGAAAAATCTGGTCGCGGGTCTAAAGCTTCTCAAGAAGGTCGTGCGCTTCTCGCTTCTCCAAATACCAAAGCTTTCTTTCGTCCCTCTCTTGAAATCCTGCCAGAGGATGTAGAATGTCGCCACGCCGCAACAGTCTCTCCTCTCAATCAAGAAGCCATTTATTTTCTGAAGTCACGCGGACTTACCGAACAACAAGCAAAACGTATTTTGATCGAAGGATTTTTCAAATACGATATAGAAAAGATTAAAAGCCTGGGAGTCTCAACAGAAAGTATTCTTCCTCTCCTTGAGAAAACCCTTATCCATACCCTCTAGTATGCACAAAAAAGATTTCCCCATTTTTGAAAAACACTCCGACCTTATCTATCTTGATTCGGCCGCTACTTCACTGAAGCCAAAGTCTGTTATAAATGCGGTCACAGACTATCTTTCGCATGCTTCAACTAATATCTCTCGCGGGCTCTACCCGCTTGCAGAAGCCACTACCGAAAGATTTGAAGCTGTACGCAAACAAACAGCCCTCTTTCTCAATGCCGATCCTACAGAAATTATCTTCACCGGCGGAACGACGCAGGCCATAAATACAGTGGCGAGACTTTTAGAATCAAAGGTTGATACAGACAGCGAGATTCTTGTCACTACCATGGAACATCACTCCAATTTTCTTCCTTGGAAAGAACTTGCTCTTCGAAAAGGATGCACCTTTTCTCTTCTCCTCCTCACTACCTCCGGAGAAATTTCACTTGATGCCCTACGTTCCGCCATTCATCCGCACACAAAAATCCTCGCCCTTTCTTTTGTTTCCAATGTTCTTGGAACCATTAACCCCATTTCAGAAATTACTTCCATCGCCAAAGAAATAAACAAAGACATTATTGTTATTGTTGATGCGGCGCAGGCAGCAGGACATATCCCTCTTGATATGAAGGCCCTCAACGTAGACTTTCTTGCTTTTTCAGCACACAAGATGTTTGGATCAACCGGCCTTGGTGTACTGTACGGAAAAAAAGAAATCCTCGAAACACTTTCACCAGTAGACTTTGGTGGCGGTATGGTGCAAGATGCCTGCGCTGTAAAACCAGAATACAAAGCGCTCCCAACCTGCTTTGAAGCAGGTACTCCTGACATCGCGAGTGTCTTTGCTCTTGGCGCAGCTATCACGTATATTACTGCTCTTGGCATCGAAAACATTCGTACCCATGAAAAAGAACTTGTCTCATATGCCATTGAAAATCTCAAAAAAATATTTGGAAATCATATCACCATCCTTGGTCCAACAGATCTAGAAAAAAGAGGCGGGGTCCTTTCCTTCACATTAAATGGTATTCATCCTCATGATATCGCGCATATAGTTGGTGAGCAGGGAATCTGTGTCCGAGCTGGAGAACACTGCACGGCTCCACTGCACAAAAGCCTTGGTCTCTCGGCTACTACTCGTATCAGCTTTTCTGTTTATAATGAAACCAAGGATATAGATAGGCTTATTGAAGCCTTAAAAGAAGCCCAAAAAATTCTTCTCAAATAACATGAGTCTCTACCAAGACGTTATTCTCGATCATTATCGCAACCCTCGTAACCAGGGAGAATTAAAACACCCTACTCATACTGGGAGCGCTCTTAATCCAACCTGTGGTGATCAACTCCAAATGGACATCATTATGGAGAATGGTATCATTAAAGAAATAGGATTTTCTGGAGCCGGTTGCGCTATTTCTCAAGCCTCTGCTTCACTTCTTACCGAAGAAGTACTTGGTAAGAGAAGCGAAGAAGTACTCGCACTTTCACCACAAGATATTCTCAAACTCCTTGGCGTAACCCTTTCGCCAGCCAGATTGAAATGTGGCCTCCTCTCTCTTGAAACCCTAAAAAAGGCTCTAAGTAGTAAATAAAAAAGTATGTGGAAAGATGAATCCAAACCAGCAGGACCAGTAACGCTCAAAAGTGGCTGGACAGTAGAAGTTGATCACAATGTCTGCATTGGAGCTGCTCCCTGCACCGCTATGGCTCCAAGCACCTTTGCTTTAGACGACAGTGGAAAAGCTTCAATTCTCGCTACTGCTGATGATGAAGACAAAGAAGCGATCTTAAACGCCGCTCGCGGTTGCCCAGTCAGCGCCATCATCATCAAAGATGAGACTGGCAAACAAATTTTCCCAGAATAATACAAAAAACTGTAACAGAGTTTTTGCGCTCAACGAAAAGTTGAGTAGAAAGTTTTCATCCCCCTAAACATTCTTCTGTGCCACAACATTCCGAACAACAAGTAAGAGAAAAGCTTGATCTCGTCCTCGACCCAGAGCTCGGGGTTTCTATTGTGGCGCTTGGGCTCATTTATGAAATCTTCATCACCGAAGAAGGAGTAGCCAAGATTACCATGACACTCACCACGATTGGTTGTCCGCTTTTTGGACAAATCCAAAAAGAGATAGAAGACCGAGTCATGGAACTTGAAAACATCGAAGACGTAGAAATAGAACTCACATTTGATCCACCGTGGACTCCGGACAAAATGACCGAAGAAGCCAAAGTACAGCTTGGTCTCGACTAATAAAAAGACCGCCTTCTCAGGCGGTTTTCTTATTTACTATAACCTTCTATCAACTGAGAAAGTGCTCCTGTGTCTAAAGGTGTTTTATATAAAGGCTCAGCCCCCGCTCTCACGAGAGTCTCGTAGCTTGGCTTTTCTGCTGCCTGATAAATCACCCCGAGAGCCATCTTTTCCATATTAAAGGCAATATCCAAAGCCTTGGAGCGATTTCCTTTTTCATGAGTTTCATCCAGATAGTACGTATTCTCTTTGAACCACTGATACGTATTTTGCTTATTAAAAACAATGCACGGCTGAAAGACATCTACCAGCGCGTACCCTTTATGAAGTATTGCCTGCTTCACAATCTCCTTGGCCTGAAGAATATCTCCCGAAAACACACGCCCTACAAACGTCGCGCCTAAAGTAATAGCGGTTGCGACTGGATTAAACGGCTCCAAAACAACACCATCAACTTGCACTGGTGTCTTCATTCCCTTCTCTGACGTTGGTGATGCCTGCCCTTTGGTCAGGCCATACACCATATTATTATGAACGATGTTGGTAATATTTGGATTCCGCCGAATCGTATGCAAGAAATGATTCCCTCCTTCACCGTACGTATCACCGTCACCTGATTCCGCAATGACTGTCAGACTTGGATTTGAATTCTTGATGGCAATAGCCGGTGGCAAAGCCCGTCCATGAAGACCGTTAAAATAATGTACTCGGAGATACTGCGGAGTCTTTGCTGCCTGTCCAATTCCCGAACACATCACCACCTCTTCTGGAGGAATATCTAATTCAGAAAGTGCCATTTTTATAATATTGAGAATTGGAAAATTCCCACACCCTGGGCACCAGGCCATGTCCGTATTTGCCGGCATGTCGTATCTCTTTTTATCTATCATACGAGTGCTTTTATTTTTTCCACGACCTCCTCAACAGAAAATGGATCTCCGTCATACTTTAAAATACTCTCTGTCACCTTGATTCCGTATTCTAGACGAAGAACGTTTGCAAACTGTCCGGAGGCATTATTTTCCAGTACTACAATCTTTTTTCCTTTGAAAGACTTCTTCGCTTTTTCAGGAAGCGGGTACACTTGATGGAAATGAAGCCCTGCAACAGCCGTGTTTCCAGAAAGTTCGAGCGCCTCTTCGAGTACTCCTCTATTTGATCCCCATGCGACAATGAGCGTTTCTGCGTCTTTGAGATTCCCAATTTCCGTTGGCAAGAGTGCCTCATCGGTAATTCCAATTGATTTTCGTAAACGCTTTTCATGCATCAAGAGTCGCACACTAGCGCTCTCGGTAATATGTGCACTTTCATCATGCTCATCACTATCGACACATACCAGTCCGGTACCGTGTCCTGGAATACCTCGGGGAGAAATACCGTCCTTCGTGATTTCGTAACGTCGGTAGTCTTCTTTCGTCTCTACGATAAAGTGCTCTACTAGCTTTACAGTAAGATCATCTTTTGGAAAACTCACAATAGAATCAATCAAGTACTGATCCATCAAAATAAAAACGGGGATCTGATACTTATCGGCAAGATAAAACGCATGCCGGGCAAGAGAAAATGTTTCTTGATGCGTCCCTGGAGCTAAAATGACCCGAGGGAACTCTCCATGACCCGCATACAAGGCAAGATTGAGATCTCCTTGTTCTGTACGAGTTGGTAAACCAGTGGCTGGCCCTGGTCGTTGTCCGATATGAATAACGATTGGCGTTTCAATCATTCCAGCCAAACTCACTCCTTCCGTCATAAGTGAAAATCCTCCTCCTGAAGTCGTTACCACAGCTCGTGCACCCGCATATCCCGCTCCTAATCCCTGATTAATAGCCGCGATTTCATCTTCAGCCTGATCCACGACAACTCCAAATGGTTTTCCGTGCGCAGCCAAATAATTCAACAACACAGTACCCGGTGACATCGGATACGAAGAAATATAATTGCACCCACCTGCTAAAGTACCCAGGCCCAAGGCTTCACTCCCTTCCATCAGAAGCTCTTCCGAAACTTTTTTCTCTCTTTTTATATGCACCTCAATCCCTTCGTCATAGGCGAGGTGTTTCCCGAAAGTATACCCTTTTTGAGCTGCTTCAATATTCTTTTTGACGATCTCCTCACCTTTCCTCTCAAAATGTTCTCGCAAATAGGTTTCAAATGCTTCGAGGTCAGCACCGAGTACCCCAAGCGCAATACCCACTGCTACCGTACTGGTAAAGATTGGATTACCCAGCTCATTTGCAAAACGAGTGAAGGGTACATCGTATATCTCATGATTGGCCAAAGTTCCAACCTTCTCTTTTTCTCCAAATACAAGCGTTCTTTCAGAAATACGATCCTTCAAATGTGGAATCACTCCCTTATCCATAGCAAACAAAAGATCGATACGTTTTACAAACGCTCGTCTCTTTGTGTCCGTAATACGAATCTCGGTAGAATTACTTCCGCCTCGAATACGGGACATGTACTCTTTACTCGCAAAGACGTTATAACCTTCACGTTTGAGCACCTGCACCAAGAGCGCCTCAACTGTCTGAACCCCCTGACCAGCTGCACCACCCAAGACCAGAGAAATATCTCCGCTAAATCTTTTCATACACCCTCCTCACGTTTTGTTTTTTGTTTCTGTACCTCTAAAGTATATCACGAACCTCTTTCTCTTTCCTGAATACGAGAAGAGGTTTTCAGAATTGTTTTGCAAATACTATTCTTTCTCAAGCTCTTTCTTTACGATTTCAAATTCGTTTTCGATTTCTTTGAGACGAGTGCGGCTTTCCTTAATAAGGCCTGCGCCCTCCTTAATCTTATCGAGACCTTTTTCTACATCCACTTCTTCCTGGTTATCAAACCAAGCGATAATTTCTTGAATCTTTTTCAGTGAATCCCCAAGTGATGTTTTTGGCATATATTTATTCAATAATATTCTTTACTTCTGCTGATAAACTCCCCTTTCCGAGTTGTATATCCAGTATATCACCCACCCGTATTCCAGAAGAGTCTTTGATAACAGCTTCTCCTTTTTTGATCAAACTATATCCGAGACGGAGCGCCCGCTTCGGGTCATACTGCGAAAGCTTCTCTTCAAATGTCTCGAGAAGTTTCGAAACTCTTACCAAGATAAAACGAAAGTTTTCTTTCAATTTCCCTCGATTTACAGTAAGCTCTTCTTGCTTTTGACGCACAGCACCTATCGTAAAAGCAAGACGTTCCTTTAGAGCCTGCTCACATTCCGCTACACTTTGACGAATAAACCGCAATCCTTCAAGGAGTACTTCTGTATGTACTGAAAGTGTCCGATTGATTTGAGAGAGACGCTCTTGAAACAAAAGCGGTAACTGTCTCTCAAAGTGTCCAATCAACTGTTTCGCCTCAATCCATGGAGCTGCTAAGTGTTTTGCGGTCGCAGTTGGCGTAGAAACCATAACATCTGCTACGAGAGCAGCCAGCGTTACATCCTTTTCGTGTCCAATTCCTGCGAGTGTTGGAATCTTTGATTGAGCGATTTCTCGTGCGAGTGCCTCATTATTAAAAGCCTGCAAACTCTCCAAGCTTCCTCCTCCACGAACGATAACCAGCACATCATACTTCTCAGGAGTTTGATTGAAATACTTCACTGCTTCAATAACCTCAAATACTGCACGCTTTCCTTCAACACTACTCGGATAAAAAGAAACATGCAGACCTTGTAACCCTAGGTTCATCTTAAAGTCATCAATAGCAGCTCCATCTCGTGAAGTAATCAAGGCTATTCGTTCGGCAAATTCTGGAAGAGCTCGCTTCGCCTCTGGAGCAAAAAGTCCTTCAACTTGAAGCTTCTTATAGAGCTCATCGTATGCTTTCTTGAGAGCCCCTTCTCCAAAAACTTCCACCACTGCCACCATGAGACTAAAGCGTCCCCCGGGCTTATAAATCTGAGGTGATCCTTCGACGATAATTTCATCTCCCACTGCGAACACTACACCAGACACTTCATAATTCTTTCGTGAAATAAGACAGTTAAGGGTACTCTCATCCGTACTATCTTTCAGTGTGAAATAGATCCACCAGTCACGCTCACTGATACTCGATATCTCTCCTTTCACTCGAGCAGCCATACCAGAAAGCTCCATATTCACACCGTCAAGAAATGAGCTTACTGAAAGTGTCACATCTTCTAAGCGATCTTTATCTCCCTGTTCCAAAGGTGAATCCAAAAATGGGAGTACCAAATTCTCCCTTGCTGTCTGTCCAGGAGAGTCATCAGAAAGAGTAGTATACTTTCCAATCATCGAAAGGAGTGCCTTGCCATACTTTTGATACCTCGCTTCTTTTATACCCTTGATTGCCAACATCTCCTCCTTATTTTTTGGCAGTGTCCCGACGATGGCATCAATAATCGCATTCGACAAAACACGGTACGATTCGACTCCCTCGATTCGTGCCTGTTCAGTACGCCAATTTCGAATATCGGAAAGTAATGACATGGTAGTTCTTATAACTTCTCTATTATAGCAAAACCCGCTCCCAAAATGAGGAGCGGGGTTCTTCTCCAAGAAAAACTATTTTTTTACTTCAAGTATTTCTCAATAACATCCTTGAATCCAGAAAGAGGAAGCGCTCCAACAACACGCTCTCCTGTTACCGTACCATCTGAAGAAAGTGTTCCAATAACAAAGCTTGGGGTTCCAGAGACACCGGCTGCCTGGCCGTCAGCCATATCTTTTGCAATTTCTTGCTTTACAGCATCCGTCTTGGAGCAAGCCGTTACGCTCGCAACATTGGCACCAGTACTCTTGATAAGCTCATCAAGCTTTCCTGCTGGCAAACCCTTTCCGTTTGCCTGCGTCTGTGCGTACAGTCCCTTTCCAAAAGCAAAATATGCTTTATCACCTTTCTCTTTTCCAACACATTCTGCAAGAGCAGCCTCATCAGTTGCCATCGGATCATGGAAGGAAAGAGGGAAGTCACGGAAAGAAATAACTGCCTTTCCAGTATCTACGTATTCCTTCACGAGCTGGTCAAAGGTTTCGTCGTGAAACTTCTTACAAAAAGGACATTCGTAATCACTAAACTCAACAATAGCCACCTTTGCCTTCTTCTTGTCTCCTAAAACTGGATCGTCATCCAAAGAAGTTACCGCTTTCGTATCAGTTGGTGCGGCAGCACTTGGATTAGCAGCATCACCAGCACTTGGCAATGCATTTCCTGATTTCAACATAACCTTCCCGGGCAAAATCATGGCAGCAGCGACAATAAGGCTGGCTACGATAATCGAAACAGCAAGAAGAAGTGCGTCCTGACTAAAATTCAATTTCGTTTTTGATTTTGATTCGCTCATTACCGGTTTCTCTTCGTTTTCCATACATTTGGACAAATAAGATATTACAGAAGTAGTATACCAATTTTTAGCCCCTCTTCCTAGGGCGTACTCGCTACCACAGGTACTTTTGAGGCCTTATAGCGCTCTCCGATAGCCACAGATACTTCTCTGAGTGGTGCAATAAAATTTTTCCAGGCAAGTATCTTGAGAAGCGCATATATCCCCAGTACCAAGGTTATCTTGACATACGCCATGAATTCGAGCTCTCCGCGACCAATGCCTACCAAAAAACGATGGAAAATAGCGAAAATAAACATGAGATACACGATGGTATGGAGATTCTTCCAACGTTTTCCTCCTAAATACCGCTTGGCTAAATCATTGGATGTCAGAAGAAGCGGGAGAGTGAGTATATACGTCACTACGCCCAAAATATACCCCGATCCAATATTCCAATCTCCTGTACGGAGAGGTTCCCAGAGAATAAAGGTAGCCCAATCAGGATCCATGAGATACCCGAGGCCATGAACCGTAGCCAGATACGCCATCATAATTCCCATTTCCCTCCGCAAGCCAATCAAAAGGAGAAGTAGGCGCATACGAAAAATCTTGGAGAGCGGGCTAATAAAGAGAAGAAAAATCAGCAAATTCGAAGCCCACGAACCAAAACTAAGGCGTAACTCCGGAAAGAAAAAACCAAACAAGCTAAGATGCGCTACGATAAGGAGCGTCCTCTTAATACCCTGTATATGCCGTACGATAAAAGCACACAGAGTATCATGTAACCAAAAAGTAGCTGGAAGGAGAGGACTAAGAATCCACAAAAGAGCACGGCTCATAGAAAAAGTATTACACGCTACAAAAGCACCTTTATTCTATCACAAAAATAATCAAAGTTACGGGAAGAAAGCGTATAAATATGATATTATAAAGACAATACTCAAACCAAAATATGAACGATCCTCTCATCGTTGTTGATAAGTTGCGCATTATATACAACCAGGGTAAATCCAACGAGACCCGCGCGCTTGAAGAAACCAACCTCACCATCTATCCCCAAGAATACGTAATCATTTTCGGACCATCTGGTTGCGGAAAATCTACGCTTTTGTATTCTCTTTCCGGACTTCAAAGAGCCACGTATGGAACCGTCTCTATTCGAGGGAAAGCAATCAGTAAGATGACCAGAAAAGAAGATCTCGAATTCCATCAAACAGGCATTGGAATGATTTTTCAGGCTTTCTATCTTATTTCTTCCTTAAATATCTTGGAGAACGTCTGTCTGCCAAAGGTATTTCGCGGAGAAAATCCAAAAGACAGAAAACAAGCAGGTATCAAGCTCCTCCGTCGTTTTGGTATTGTGGAACAGGGTGACAAATTTCCCAGTCAGCTCTCCGGAGGACAAAAACAACGCACGGCTATTGCACGATCCCTCATCAACAATCCAGAAATTATCCTCGCTGATGAACCCGTTGGAAACCTCGATAGTGAAAGCGCAGAGAACGTACTCAAAATCCTCAAAGAATTAAACGAGGTAGACAAGAAAACGATTATCATGGTGACTCACAATCCTGAGCACCTTATTTATGCTGATCGAGTGATCTACATGAAAGACGGTCAAATCGTCAAAGAAGAAGTGTTCAAAGAAAAACGCCCTCTCAAAGCCCTTGATGGAGAAGCGGGTGCTGACGACGAGGAAGAGGAGATTATTCCTGAAACACCTCAGTCACGTGAACTCAAGATGCTCATGACATCTTTCAGAAGCCTCCTTCCGCAACAGGTGGACGTCCTCTTAGTTCCCTTTAAAGCAAAGCAGCTTCTCTCACATCTTCTCTCTGAGCTTTCTGAAGAACAAGTGAGTATGGCTGAAGCTTTTCTCAAAGAGCTCCTCTTCCAGAATATCGATATTGAAACATTCTCCAGTCGTCTCGATCTTGATCTCGAAGAAGGTGGTGCTGGTTGGAATAAACTTCGAGCCCAGTCTTTCGGCAAACGGGCCAGCCAAATCTTAAGTATCGTACAGCAACTCAAAACAGATCAGGAGCGTGGCTCTATTATCATTGCCGATTACCTCGTAGACCGTCTCCACCTGCGCCTTTCACCAGAACAAAAACTCCGTCTACAGTCCGTACTCAAACTCCGTCTCGAAAGCCAGATCGGACAAATCGAGCTCCAGAAACGCTTTGATGCTCCAGTAGATACGAATGGTGTTGGCCTCCACAGAACAACCGCTGAAAAAGCCGTTCGCGAAGTGGAAATTATTATGCTTCTCAAATACTCCTAAAAGATCTCTATGCGCTTCTTTGATGTTCTAAAACTTTCACTTCGTATGTTCAAGGCCCGCACTATGCGGACACTTCTTACTATCCTTGGTATGAGCGTTGGTATTGCCGCTATCATGTTCCTTGTTTCTTTCGGTTACGGGCTTCAAAGAACACTCCTCCAAAAAATTACCACTTCCGATGCCCTCGTAAGCCTTGATGTCACTGCCGGAAAAGAAGGTGGCCCTGCTGTATTGGATAACGAAGCCCTCTCAACACTTTCCCGTATTCCCGATGTTACGGATGTTATCCCTGTCCTCGAACTCCCTGGACAAGGAAAGTTCGACAATATCACCTTAGACATTAACACCGTCAGTTCTACAGCAAGTCTCCTCAAAAATGAAGGTCTCAAAGTGCTCGAGGGAAGACTCTTTCTCAAAGACGAACCTCAAAATATTGTCATTACCTCAGCAGTAGCAACCGTCTTTAATGCACCGGCCGAAGAAATGCTCGGAAAAACAGTAAGTCTTACTCTTTTTCAAAGTGCCAGCCCTGAACAAAATGATCGCACCACAGCCTTCTCTCCAGAGAAACCCTACACTATCGTTGGGGTTGTTTCAGGAGAGGAGAACGTCATCTACCTTTCATTAGATTCTCTTTCAGGATTCCCACTTATAAGCTACACCAAAGCCAAGGCGAAGTGTCGTTCTACTGAAGTCATCGATGCTGTACGTACCGAAATAGAATCTCGTGGCTTCCTTGCTTCCTCTATTTCTGAAACTGTAGACCAAGCGAACAAGGTATTCCAGGCTATTCAAATCGTACTCATGATTTTTGGAATGATTGCGCTTATTGTATCTGCTATTGGTATGTTCAACACCATGACTATTGCGCTTCTCGAACGTACTGAAGAAATCGGTATCATGAAGGCTATCGGAGCATCACGCTTTAGTATTTCGCTTATGTTTATTATGGAATCTACGCTCATGGGATTCCTTGGAGCGCTTGGTGGTATTATTCTTGGTTATATCGAAGGAGAGGTTCTGAATATCCTTATTAATCTTGTTGCCACACGTTTCGGAGGAGAGTCTGTTGACCTGTTCTACAGTCCGTTCTGGTTTATTGGAATGATTATTACTTTTGGTGCCTTCGTTGGATTTCTTACCGGAGTCTTTCCGGCCAAACAAGCCTCGAGTATCGATGCTCTTGAAGCGCTCCGTTACAAATAGACCCTTCTTCAGAAAAAGAAAAAGAGGCCCTCGGGCCTCTTTTTTATTCAAAAAAACTTCTTTTACGGAGGATCAATCCCTGCTTCAATGGCTCGGACAGTCCCCGCATATGTCCCAGCAGACTGGAGACGTTCAGCTTGGTTTCTCCAGCTAGTGTCAGAACAACTACTAATCTGACCAGATGAAGTATAAAAGATTACAGCATAGGTACTTTGTCCCAAAGAACCAGAAAGAATAGCCGTACCAGTATCATCAGCACAAGTCCCAAGCTCGTCTAGCTGACATGTTTTTCCAGACGCTGGTGTGGAAGGACAGAGATCATAGTCGACTGAATAAATCTCATTTAAAACGATTTCCGCTCCACTATCCGCGGCCTGAAAAGCGACACTTGAGCGATCAGCACTGAGCGACGTACGAGTTTCAGTCGTTGCAATCGTTGCCACAGAAATTCCAGATACCAAAAGAAAAGATAAAATGATCAATGAAAAAACAAGGACTGATCCACGAAGATGAGAAGTTGATGAAAAACGCATAGAAAGAATATTGATACCAAAAGTATATCACGAAACACTTTAATACGTAGAGCGGAGCGCGTTCACGATTACCACTACGTCAATAGCTTCCTGTAAAAGAGCGCCGTAGAAAGGAGGAATAAATCCAAAAGAAGCGAGGAGCATTCCGCAAGATGAAAGGCCGATCCCCAAAAGAATACTCTGCAAGGCTACCGCATACGAACGTCGTCCAATATGGATGGCGTCTTTAATTCGCTCAACATCGTTCCCTAAAATAGCAACATCCGCAGCCTCGAGCGAGGCGCTATTATCCGTACCAGAGAACACAATCCCTAAGTCTGCGAGGGCGAGAGCTGGTGCATCATTCATACCATCTCCTACCATTCCTACCAGGCATCCACTCTTCTGATAATGTGTGACCAGGTCAGCTTTTCGGACAGGCGTACACTCTGCGTAGAGTGGAATTTGAAATGCTCCGAGTATACGATCAGCATTCGCTTTTTTATCTCCAGTCAGTATTCCAAGTCGATATCCCCTCTCACGCAAATACGTAAACACTGTACCGACTTTCTCCTTTAATACATCATCAAAGAAAAATCGAGCGACTGGTGTATTGTCGTGACAGAGCTCTACAATAATCCCCTGAGAGGATGGAAGAGGACTTTTCACTAAAGAAATCTTACTTCCATGAAACGTTCCAAACATTCCTTCTCCAATCTTTTCTTCAACATCCTGTATATCATAAATCTCCCCACCTTCCTCCTTGTGTGCTCGAAGCAAAGACTTCGCTAAAGGATGAAGCGAATGTCGCTCCAATGAAGCCGCAAGATTCAAAGCTTCTTCCTGATCCAAATGCGGATCCAAGAGAACTATCTTTTTTAATTTCGGCTCCCCGAGCGTCAAGGTTCCTGTTTTATCAAAAAAAAGTACTTTTGTTTTTGCGAGAAGCTCCAAAACAAATGGACCTTTAATAATAATATTTTTACGAGCAGCCTTATTGAGCCCTCCAATAAAACTAATCGGTGCTGCAATAAGAAGCGGACAAGGTGTTGCAATAACAACAACCGCCAAAAACCGCTCCCAATCCCCGGAAAAGAAATACGCTCCAAAGGCCAATACTAAAGCAAATAACGTGAAATAAATATTGGCGCGCTCCGAAAGACGTGTCAGCATCGCTGGATGTTTCTTCCCTTCAGAAACAAGAGAGAGGATTTTTCGATAACTCGACTGCTCAAAATCTCCCTGTACTCGCACCAAGATAGCTTCTCCAAGATTCACCACCCCTCCATACACAAAAGCACCTCTACTATACGCAACTGCTTCCATCTCTCCGGTCAGGTTCGCTTCATTAAAGAGAGCGCGCTCCGAAACAAGCTCACCATCCAAAGGCAACATTTCATTAGAACGAATCAGTACAACATCTCCAGACTGTATCGCTTGGAGCGCTACTTCGTGTTCTTTCTCACCATCCTTCAAAAGAATTGTCTTCGGAATTTTTTCGAAAAGTGAGTGAAGTGTTTTTTCAGCTCGATTGGTACCGTACATTTCCAAGGCAGCACTTACGGCCACCATAAAAGCAATAATAGCTCCCGTAACCCATTCGGAAAGGAGAAAAGAAGTCGAGAGGGCAAGAAAAGCAAGGTAGTCTAAATTCCATTTCTTGTCTCGGATACGGAAAGCTGACTCCCAAAGAAGACGCAGGAGTCCCAGGAAAATTGCGAGAACATAAAAGAGGTCCTCTCTCAAACAAAAACCCAAAATAATAGAGGAAAGAATGACTCCTGGTAAACGAAATTCAGGACTCTTTATCAATCCCCACAGTGTAATTTGTGTATTTTTTTTCACTCCTTCAACTAAATAACTTTATTTATATCTTCTTTGGAAACATCTTGTTTCCCAGGATATCCCATACGTTTTTCATCTTCTCGTAAACGTCGTTCTAACAAATCAATTTCGTGTTCATCACGACGCAACTGACGAAGGAGCCACAAAAATGCTCCGCCAAATATTCCAATAAACAAGAGTGATCCGCCGATGAGATAGAAAAGTGGTACGTTTAATCCTTGCACCTTTTCTCCTAAGAGAGCACACGTGCTGTCACGAGACGTTCCTGAAAGCTGCCACGAGGCACACTGTTCCACATAACTCGCTGTATATTTTTCCGGCAGGAAATCTCTATGCGTTCCTTCTCGAGCTGCCGTAAAAAAAGTATGTGCTCGATCGCACCGCCTTAGAAGATACTCTTGAAACCCTTTCCGAAAATTTCGACCGTACTCGCCTTCTGAAAGATCGAGACGCTCATCTCCCGCCATGTCGCGCAAGATACTAATAGGAAGTGCAAAAGCAAAATTATCCCCAGAAGCTCGATTGAGTTCATCGGTCTGAAAAGTAATAATACCAATCACTTCTCCCTTCTCATTCAGAAGCGGTCCTCCACTTGATCCTTGAGAAACCTTGGCGTCCGTTTGAAAAACCCGCAAACTCTTATCCCCCGATTCACGAAACGCACTCACTACTCCTTGAGTAAATGTCGACTCTGCAGGATTATTCTGATTCAGTTCAGCAGTAGCAGGAAATCCCAAGATAAACACTTTTTTTCCAACTGCTACCTCATCAGGATTCCCGATCATCAAAGCTGGTAAATGATCTTCGGCTATTTTGATAATAGCTATGTCGCGTTGATCATCAACAAATTTTTCATTCAATGCCGTTATTTCAGCAGGAAAGCCTTCTTCCACAAGATCTGCCTGCGTCGTCGCCCGCGCCTCAGGTTTCAAGACAGAAATCTTTGAATGAATATCAAATGTACTATTCTCCTGCACATACTGAAGTACCTCTTTGCCAAAGTTATTTTGCTCTTCATCCAAAAAAGCCTGCATCTCGGCATCGCTCAAGAACAAAGCATTCTCGAAAAGTGCCGAAAGTGCGCTCTCAGAAGCCAATGAGACTTTCACTGTCTCTTCCGAAACGACGTGCGCATTCGTGGCAATAAATCCATTCTCCTGAATAACAAAACCGCTCCCGCTCAAATACTCATCAATCGAGACTTCTGTGTATTTATTCGGCACCAGGGCCACAAAGCGCCGCTTGATGTCCACTTTGACCTCTGGAATCTTGGCAGTACCGGTCACGTGCGTCGCAATATGCACTACCGATGGCTTCGCTAAATTCACCAGTGCCTCTTGAGACAAAGCGCTCTCCTGCGCTTGCGCCAAGGCTGGTACCCACAAAGCCAAAGCCAAAAATCCAATGAAAAGAATCTTATTCATAACCTCCTCCAAAGAAAGCTCATTATCTCTAGAAATATTGTACCACGTTTTGTGTCTTTTTTATCGGAAAAAGAGGAAATATTAAGTGCTCTAATTCCCTAAGATAAAGCAAAAATGGTATTGACAAAAGCTCATTTTTCTGCTATTTTATAGTATCCAATTACCATAATATTTTTCTATGCTCAAAGCTATTGTTTCGGGACCGAAGCGTCTTATCGGGAAAATGACCCACTACCCTATAGTGAGTTTTTTTGTTCTGCTCGCACTCTTGTTTGCCATCATTGCTCTCACACATTTTCTTCGCACTCCAAAGCCAGAGGAAGAGGCTGTTGCTGGTGAGCAAAAAACGAGCACTGTCTTCACGCTCGGATCTGATAGCGCCACGCTTTCTGTTCCAGCAGAAATCCGCAAAGAAGGTGTCATTCGTATTGTTGCGCTTTCACCAGGAATCGTAACAAACATCTACACTACCACCGGAAAAAAAGTATCTGCCGGTCAGGTACTCTTTGAACTTACCAATGATTACCAAAGCGGAGTCTCATCCCTCGAGCGTCAGGTCGCTCAAAATACTGCGACTTTAACTGCGGATCTCGCTCGTACCGACAAGCGCATTTTTGAACTTGAAGAAAAGAAAGCCAAGAATGACGATACCCTGACAAATACTGAGGAAGATATTGAACTCGAGAACCTCAAGAAAGATCGCGAGACTCGCAAGACCACTTTGATGAATAATGAGCTCAATCTTCAGATTGCACTCCGAAATGATGCTTTACTTAAGCCAAAAACGCTCACTTCTGGTGTCATCGAAACAGTAAAGGTTCGACGCGGAGAATTCGTAACAGCAGGAACTACCTTGGCAACCATCAAAGGTTCAAAGGACAGCACTACGCTTGAAGCACTCGTGAGTCGCAAAACACTTTCTCTCTTCGATCCATCACAACCATCAGTACTCGAAATTGATGGAGAAAAAACTGAGCTCTCTCCTCTCTACTTCTCTCAAGAAGAAACAGGCGACGGACTCTACTCTATTCTCTTTGCCCTTCCAGAAAATATTCTTGCTCGTGTAACAAATGGCGAGTTCGTACACGTTACCCTTCCACTTAAGAGCCTTGAATCCGATACAGCTCTTGTTCCGATTGATGCCATCTTCCAAGATGATGGTCGTGCCTGGGTTCTCGTTGCCGAAGGAAGCACTGCGACCGTCAAAGAAGTTACCCTAGGAAGTATCTATGGCAGTTTTGCTGAAATAAAGAGTGGCCTTGAAAGTAACGCGAGCGTTATACTCAACCGAGCTGTTCTTCCAGGAGACACCCTCACGATAGAAACCAAATAATCATCCCGTATACACGCTCCTATGGAAAAAGATCCTTCTTTCTTTGAACGTCTCACTTTCGATCCAAGCCTCAAAAAAGGCCCTATTGCGCGTTATTTTGGAAGTATTCGAGCTATCCTCCTTATCGTATTTACACTCGCCGGAGCTGGTCTCGTCACTTTTCTTAGCCTTCCAAAAGAGCTCAACCCAAACATTCAAATCCCGATTGTCTTTGTGACCACAGTTTTCCCGGGTGCCGGACCAGAGGATATTGAAAAGCTCGTTACCATCCCACTCGAAGATGCGGTAGATGGTCTTTCTGGAGCTACCTTGGTTTCTTCAACATCGCAAGAAAATGTTTCCTCTATTAGTATCGAATTTAGTTCAGGTACTGATCCTCAAAAAGCAAAGGAGGATATCCAAAATGCTATCGACGAAGTCACTGATCTTCCAGAGGACGCAGAAGCTCCCCGTGTCCAGGTGCTTGATTTCCAAAATCAGCCAGTGCTCACATTTGTCCTTTCAGGAAATGTCGATCCAGGAACACTGGGTCAATTTTCTGATACCTTGGAAGAAAAACTCAAAGACGCTCCTGGTGTTGAAAAAGTTTCGGTCTCATACCGCAAAGATCCTGTCATTACGGTCACGCTTCTCCCAGAAACTATCCGCGAAAAACACCTAAGTCCAGTTGTTGTCGGACAGGCTATTAGTCGTGCTCTCGGTAGTTACCCTGCCGGAAGCCTGAGCAATGGAACCGTTTTTGCGCTTACTCAAGAGAGTGGCGCCCAGTCTGTCGCACAACTGCGAGCACTCCCTCTCTCAATTAATGGCTCTCTTGTAACTCTGGGAGAAGTAGCCACGATCAATGAGACACCCGCTTCCAATAGCGCGGAAGCTTACTATGGAGACAAAGAAACCGCTGGCATGCGTGCTCTTTCTTTTTCTGTTTTCAAGACCGACGCTGCTGATGCTGGAAAAACAGTTGAGGAAATAAACAAGGTAATGAGTGCACTCAACGAAGAGTACGATAATCGTTTCATCATTGAATCGACTTTTGATGGTGCCGAAGAAATCAAAGATAGCTTTGATCAACTCTTCCATGACTTTTCACTGACCGTATTCCTCGTATTCACGGTTCTCTTTATCTTCTTTGGTCTCCGTCAATCTGTCATTGCCTCTTTGGCTATTCCGCTTACCTTCCTCGGAACCTTTATCGTGATGAGTGCAGCTGGTATCTCTGTAAACTTTATTGCCCTCTTCTCGCTCCTCCTTGCTCTCGGTATCTTGGTGGATAATGCCATCGTTATCATTTCTGCTATGGCGAGTTACGATCGCACTGGAAAATTCTCTCCAGAAGAAAGTGCTCTCCTTGTCTGGCGAGACTTCCGGACGGTTATCTTCACCACGACCATCACTACTGTATGGGCATTCCTCCCTCTCTTGCTCGCAAGTGGCATCATCGGTGAATTCATTAAGCCAATCCCGATTGTTGTATCGGCAGCACTAGCAATTTCAGCAGCTATTGCCCTGTTTATTGTCACCCCGCTCATGGCAGCGCTCCTGCGAGGCAACTTCCCGCATCGAGTCATTCTCTTCTTTATGGGACTTATTTTCATCTCCGGTATCGTTGCGCTCTTTGCGCTTATGCCTGCCGGTCCTTGGAAATGGCCTGCCTTTATCATCTCTATCGGTATTCTCTTTTTGATCTTTGCACTCTTCAAGGCACTCGGAAAAAGTATTCATCAATACGAAGAATCGCACTACAGCGTACTCTTTCGTCGCTTCCACAAACTCGCCGATCAAGGACTGGTAAGTCTCGATCCATTTGCACATCGGTACCAGCACTTCATTGAAAAAGTGCTTGCTTCCAAAAAACAACGTCGCCTCATTTTGGCAGCGCTCGTTGTGTTTACCATATTCTCCTATGCGCTCTTTCCTTTGGGCTACGTGGTAAACGAATTCTTCCCAGCAGAAGACATGGAAACGATTACTGCAAGCGTAGAGCTTCCTCAAGGAACCTCCCTGAAAGAAAGCAAAGACGAGATGCTTACGCTTCTTGAAAAACTCCGTTCGTATCCAGATACTCGTTTTGTATTCGGAGAAATCGGTGCAGGCATGCAAGAAGATGGCGCTACTGGAGCTGCGGAATTTAACCACCTCCTCTTTACTATTCTCCTCGTTCCTGAAAAAGAACGTGACCTCTCCTCTGGAGAAATTGTCGCTAACATCAACCGTGAATTCGGAAACTACAGTCATGGAGACTTCTCTGCGACACAGCCTTCCGGAGGACCTCCTGCAGGAAGCGACCTTCAGATTAAGCTCCTTGGAGAGGACCTCTCCACACTTCAATCGTATGGAAAGCAGATTAGCGATACGCTCAAAGATACTCCTGGAGTAAACAACGTCTCAACGTCTATTACTACTGGTGCTAGTAAGATAGTCTTTGTTCCCAACAAAGAAAAGTTGGTACAGGAAAACATTACTGAGAACGACACCGCCTTCTGGTTGCGCACCCTTGGAAGCGGCTACACCATAGAACGCGATGCTCGACTTGAAGAAAAAGAGCGCGATGTCATTCTTCGTCTCTCCCCTGCAGGATATCTGGAAAATCCAGACAGCCTCGGAAGTCTCTCGTACCCAACAAATCATGGAGACGTTCCGTTTCTCGCTTTGGGTGAATTCAAAATGGAACCCAACCCAACTCGCATTACCCGTGAGGATGGCAAGCGTACCCTCTCTGTATCTGCTGGTGTTGAGAAAGGATACTCTATCAGTACCTTAAATAAAGAACTCGAGTCCAAAGCTGACGCACTCAATCTTCCTTCCGGCTACAGCTGGAAGACAGGTGGTGTAAACGACGAAAACAACAAATCTGTTCAATCGATCATGCAGGCCATGATTCTCTCGGCAGCACTCATCTTCGGGACGATGGTCATTCAATTCAATTCGTTCCGCAAAGCACTTATTGTCCTTCTCGTTATTCCGCTCGCCGTTTCCGGAGTCTTTATCCTCTTTGCCCTTACCGGTACTCCTCTGTCATTTCCAGCTCTTATTGGAATCCTTGCGCTCTTCGGTATCGTGGTAAATAACTCGATCATCATGGTCGACAAGATCAACCGCAACATGGACGCAGGCCTTCCTCTGGATCAGGCAATCTCTGAAGGAGCAGCCAGTCGTTTGGAACCAATCCTCCTGACTGCACTCACCGCTATTGTTGGTCTTATCCCAATTACCTTTTCCGATCCTATCTGGCGCGGACTCGGAGGCGCTATCATTGCCGGACTCACCTTCTCCGGTGTTGCTAAGCTCCTCTTTATTCCGGTCATCTACAAAGTACTCTTCACAAGCAAAGAGGAAAAGCAATAAAGAGAAAAGAAAAAAACCTCTCCATGCGGAGAGGTTTTTTTATTGTGCCAATCTATTCTTCTGTCACCTCAACAGAAATGATGCCTACAGGATTCACTGGAGAAGATCCTTCCCCTCCTGGCTTCGTCGGAGCTCCTGCAATTTTATCTACCACTTCCATTCCAGAAATAACAGAGCCAAAAATAGTGTAGTTCGGTGGCAGAGCAGTATCTTGGTGCATGATAAAGAATTGACTACCATTGGTGTTTGGTCCGGAGTTGGCCATAGCTACCGTACCGCGAGTATAAGTACCAGCAAACTTTTCATCTGGAAACTTATATCCAGGACCACCCATTCCGGTTCCGGTTGGATCACCACCTTGGATCATAAATCCTGGAATCGTGCGATGAAAGATAGTGCCATCGTAAAACTTTTCTCGTCCCAAGAAAACAAAATTGTTTACTGTTTGCGGTACTTCTTTCACATTGAGTGAAATCACGATATCACCTTCACTCGTATGAAGTGTCTCGGTGTATTTTTTATCCGCACTTACTTGCATGGCCGGAGGAGTCTGGTACATAATTTTTTGAGTTACTTCTTTAGCTTTAGCTTTTTCTTGTTCGGCAGCAGCTCGATCTTCTGCTCTTTTTTTATCAGCTTCTTTTTCTGCATTAAAACTGAGCTCATCATTTTTCATAAGAAGCGGATTGCGTTTCTCAGGAGTCGTACATCCCGAAAGCAAAACAGCTCCACCGAAAGCAAGAACGACAAGAAACATTTTTTTCATACCCATATCTTTCATTCGTTTAACTGCCTCCCAGTATAGCGTATTCTCTTTTTCTTTTCCATTGTCCAAAACACTCTCAAACCCCTTGACTTTTCTCTTTTTTTGCGCTATAATAGATATGTTGAGAGTTAA
>JBBTWC010000002.1:38573-48499 GCA_038062975.1 Patescibacteria group bacterium
CAAACCCCTTGACTTTTCTCTTTTTTTGCGCTATAATAGATATGTTGAGAGTTAAGTAACGGGTGATGGCGCTTCTGGCGTCTCCCCGTTTTTTCTTTCTCAACGAGCTTCTTCACAGCCCTTTTCGGGCAAAAATAAACATTAAGGAAAAACTCTTATGGAGCCTATCCAAGAGACGACTCAGCCCTCTGAGTCAGGTACGATGGACAATTGTCCTACGTGCAAAAGCGTTGCCGTTGAAGCAACGAAGAACGAGGAAGCGAGCTTTGCATTCTTGCTCGCACTTATCCCAGTTCTTACACTCACCTTTTTTGGTCAGGTAGGACTCTTGTAAAAGGAGCTCTCCCTCTCAATAAAAAACCCGCTCCCCTTGAGCGGTTTTTTTATACCTCCTTATACTATTCCGTTCTTAGAAAAGAAGTTCTTCGATAGAGCGTTTCTTTTCGAAAAGATATGCGTATATTCCAAAGACAATCAGTCCTGTTTCAATAAGCATGAACGGAAACCAAGAATGAATAAAGCATTCATCAAAGAGAAGCCAGACCAAAAGAAAGAGGAGTGTGTAAATAAGTTCCCAGAACCATTGAATGCGTACACTCTCCTTGAAACGATAGGAAAAGTTATAAACCAAAAGTGCAATGTAAGCGAACAACAAAAATATCCATACTCCGGCAGACACCGCATTGCACACATCTTCGTTTACAACGGCTGCTGCCTGACTATCAATCTGTGCCCCTTTCATTTCAGAAAGCTTTGGAATACTCTCCGATAAACCTTGTGTCAAAAGTACATCACTTTCCTGATCACCCGTGACAACAAAAGGAACTACCCATATCAAAGAAAAAAGCTGTATCAGCAACAGGCCTCCCAAAATAAACGCGACTGGATATCTGTTTATCGAAAGTCTGATTGTGGTAAAAAAGTTTTCCATAGACTTGAGAGAAAATTATAATGCATTCTGACGTTCAGCTATAACAATGAGACGCTTGAGTGTCGTACCTGCTGGCCAACAGGTCATAAGAGTGAGTGTTTCTTTTTTCGGATCTCCTAGAAGATACGAGGTATCATCCGAAGCGACAATTTTCTTTTCTGTCACACGATAGACATACGGCTTCCCTTGGTAAAAAATCTCTACTGTGTCTTTTTCCTCCAACTTCCCAATCAGATAGAACACGGCATTGTAGCGAGCCGCTTCATAAAAATCAACCCCCGAGTGAGCAAAGAGAAACATATTTCCCCGCTCCCCAGGCTTGGCTGTCCCTTCTGCATGCGCTACTCCTTTGGTCAGTGCTTTTTGGTATACCGTCCCATCCTTCCAATCTACATCAGGAACTATGGGCGAATTGGCGCCAATTTTTGGCACAACAATACCAAATGTCTCATCTACCGGAACAATAACCTGCTTCTCTTTGAAGAACTCCTTCTCTGTCATATTCGCCTCATCCTGACTGAGCACTACTTTTTCCTTGAGCGACGGCGCCAGAAGGTACTTCGCTTCTTCTTTGAAGATAGGATAAAACGTCAAAAGAACAATCAAGGCAGCCACTACTACAAGAGTAATGCCTGCCTTGGAAAGGATACTCGATCCTTTCACTGCTTTAGCCTCGTTTGATTTGGGTGTACCTGCGGTATCCATAGGAAGCTAAGAGGATAAGAATGATGATTCCCAGAACCGTAGCCCATGGATGCTTCTTGGTCCATTCAGTAGTATTCCCAAGAACACCCTCCTCACTTGAAGTCGCTTCACCAAGGACAGATCCCTCTTCACTAGGAGCCGTTTCTGCACCAGCCTCAGTTTCAGCGCCTGCCACCCCTTCACCAGCTACTGCGCCTGCTTCTGCTACTGCAAGAGCTCCAGTCTGCTCTCCTGGCAAAGTTACCGTTGTGGTCTTATTCTTTGTCTTCGTGTGAACATCTACGTCCTCATCGCCAACAAATCCTGATCCATTTCCGTACTGATCAATGGCGCGGATAGCATACCAATAATCCTCGTTACAGTCAGGAGGCGTGACAACGATCTGTCCACTCTGATTCGAACCAATAGTCAGTGTTGCTACCGGGGTCTCTGCCACAAAATCCTTCTGTGTAGAACGATAGAGCTCAATCTTGTTCGTCTTGTCGCCATCGTTAGCCGTAGTAAAGGTAATTCGGTCATCACAAGTAGACTGGTCGCGCTCGTAATTGTACGGAGTACCAGGCACGGTTGATACCAACTTTACGTTCACGGTATCGCTCGAAAGACTCTCGCTCCCCTCTCCGGTGGCCGTAGCTACCACATAAAACTGGTAATCACCATCAGCGGTCATGACATTATTGTTCACTTGGCAATTTCCAGAACTTCCCCCATCAATAAGAGGAACACTCTGGAAAGGGAGAGCATCACCTACCTTGTAGCAATCAACAGACATTGATCGTCCTTCGATATCAAGAGCCACAAATCCAATCTGAAGACCTGGGCTGGTCACAACAGCATCTGGCTCTTCAATATCTACCGCCAAGCTTGATGCTGCCAAAGCCTGCTGTCCAGAAAATACCCCAACAAAGGCAAGTGCGAGTACTAATATCTTCATCTTACGACGCTTATCCCAGAAGAGGAGTCCCATTCCAAGAACAAGGAGTACAAGTGCTCCCATAAGGAACCATGAGTTTGCTCCGGTCATTGGAAGTGCTGCACCGAGCACATACTGTGTCTTACGCTTCGTATCACTCTCCGTCTTATTGTCAGTATCAATTCCTACAACAGGATCTGCAACCGGTACCGCTACCGCTACCCGTGTACCGGCAAAGTTGTCTGCGTCAGCTACATCATCTGCAAGAACCGCATTATTAGACTCAGAAGTTCCTCGTGCGTACGCCAAGTCATCGTAGATACCCTCGTCCTGAGCATCGGAAATCTTGGTATTGTAGGTCAAGGTAATCGTTTCACCAGCCTTCATATCGCCCAAGCTCCAGATACCAGGAGAAGCATACTCATGAGAAAGATTCATTCCAGTGTGAGAAGGATCATCAGAAGTTGCCGAGGCTGATCCAGGCTCATAAACAAATCCTGCTGGTGGCAAATCTGTCACTTCTACATCCAAAACATCATTGTCTGTGGCCTTAACCTTAATCGTGTACTGCACGATATTGTTTGGAAGCTCTGTTGTTGGGAAAGAATCATTGAATTTTTGAATTTCCAGATTTGGATCAGTAAAGTTTCCAAAGACACAGGTACTTTCTGAACCAGACGTCACCGTGACTCCACCATTTACTTCATCTACCAATACCAGTGACTGAACTCTCTCTTCCCTGTTGTCTTGTGGACCACAAGAGTTCTCTGTAAGCTCCCAGCCTTCTTGCTGAACCTCTTCGACGTTATAGTGCCCAGCTGGCAGTCCGGTAAAGGTATACGTTCCATTCTCACCCGTCTCACCAAATGGCTCATTGCCGTCTTTTTGCTGATTGCCATTGAGATCAAGATAGAAAGTCCATCCAGCAAGGTTTGCTTCTTCGTCGTTTTGTCCAAAGCTGTGATCGTCATCAGCGTATTTCTGCACTGTGATTGATCCGAGCTCAAAGTTCGCAAACTGTGCTATTTCGTCTGCTCCAGAAGTAACCGTTACAGTATGACATCCTGGCAAAGGAGCGGTTTGCAACCATCCTTCTTGCTGAACTTCACATACAAGGTACTCTCCGGCAGTAAGATCCTCAAAGCTGTAGGCTCCGTCTTCTTCATCAGTAATATCCGTCTGAACATCCACAAGCTGATAGACATTTACCGTGAGCGAACCTGTATTGTTTGATGGGAACGTGTCATAGAGACTAACCGCATGATTTGCATCATCCCCTGCTACCACCTTGTGATAAGTGTGGTTCACTGTGTTACAGGCACTCCACTCGGTTGTAGCATTGTTATCCAGTCGCAAGTCCAAAAGTCCTTCACCAAGGTATTCGTAGTTTGAAACAAAGGTACTCCAAACTGGAGCGAGGCGAATAGAGCACTCCGCATCCGCCGTAATGAAATCCCCGGCTTCATACGTACCTTCTGCTTCCACAACGTACGTATTTCCAGAAACAAAGGTACCAAGATCAACTGGATTTACACTATCCGCAGGAACATTGACGCTATTTACAAGTGTCTTCTTCCCAAGAACAATCTGCCAACCAGAGAGATCAGCTTCCTCTTCATTCTCTCCGTTGCCGTTAATATCATTCCACTTGTTTCCGCTTATCTTTCCAAGCTGGAAGTTCCCAAAGTCTACCCCCTTCTCATCCTCTCCAGGAGTGATAGTAATGTCGTGACACTGTGAATCTCCATTTGGATAGGTTTGTATCCAGCCCTCCTGCCCTACTTCACAAATCGTATACTCACCAGGCAAAAGATCTCCGAAAGTGTACTGTCCATTCTTATCAGTCGTTGTTTGTAATTCTTGCTCATTCCCAGAAAGGGTAATCTGCCAACCTTCAACGATAGGTTCTTCATCCCACTGTCCATCGCCATTTTCATCATTCCACTTTGATCCAGAGATAGATCCACGATTGAGAGCATTCCATGCTACACAGTAATAGGTACCTCCTGGAGTTGTATCAATCCAGTCCCAGTTATCGTAGTTGAGGACATCGTTGTTACAGTAGAATTCTGCACTGACGTTATTGGAATTGTCCGAGTGTTCTCCGTACGTAAATGGAATATACTGGTCATTCCATACTTCGCGGAACCAGAGACGAGAAGTATGTCCGTATCCAGGAATCACTACTTCTGCTGTTCCGTTATCTCCTGTTGCAAATGTATTCCAGCCAGCAACTGCAGCACCCGTATTGTCACCAGGGTTCCCTGCTCCATTCTCGCTCCACTGGAACTCCCAGTCTACTAATTCACAGCCTGGATGTGCATTGACCCATCTTTGAGCGGTAATTTGCGTAATGTTGTTTGATGGACCCGTTCCCCAATTTGGCAGATCAGCCTCATCTGTACAGACAATCTTGGAAGCCACCACTTTGATCTCTTTGGCATTCGTAAAGGTACAGGTTATGGTTTCACCTGGCTGGAGAGAAAGAGCATTGGCACTTTCTTGATTCTGGGTACTACTGACACAACTAACACTCGCCTGATCCCATCCTTCGGGAAGAGGAAGCGCTTCTGCGACAGAATAGTTTCCGGAAAGAAGATTGAAAGATGCTTCATCTCCATCACTTAAGGAGAAATTATCTCCGCTCCAACTTGGATCAAAGGAGAAAGATTGTTCACTGGCGTCAGGAGCGGTTTCTTTTTTGACTACTACAGTTCCTGATCCACACTTCGCATCGATTGCGTCAATATCATATCCATCAGAGAGGCTATCGCCATTCAAAGTGAAATTGGTCGTATCAGTAATACGCACATACTGAACCGATGGCAATCCTGTTGAAGAAAAATCCAGATAGACTGTTCCGTCCCCTCCTGGCTCACTTGTAGCAACTCCAGGAAGCGTCTGCCACACTGATCCATCTGTACTTACTTCTACTTTAGCGGTTTCCAGAGGATAGCTATTGCGTCCATTGGTTACCTCGTGGAAGGAGAGGTCTACTCCCACTACATCCACAACTGGGTTGGTAAATTTCACCGTAACACTTCCTCCTTGACCGAGACTAACGAAGCCATTATCTGGATTCGTAGTGGCATTTGGAACACCGAGAACAGCTGAAGGAATACTTCTCGTTGCGAGAACGCTTGATCCATTCTTACGCTTTCCCTGACTAAATGCGATCACTGAGTTGGCGTAGGTAGTGTTACTAAGACACACTCCTGGCACTTCGTTGATAGTCGTGTCTTCTGTGTCCGTATTGTTGGAGAGATTGATATCACCATTGGTCGTACTTACCGAAGCAGTATTCACAATAACTCCTGTTCCCAAGGCAATACCCTTCACTTCAATCGTACGAGTATCGTTTACATTGAGATTTCCAAACTCACACTGAATATCTGGACCAGTGAAATCAGAACACGTACCTGCTGATGGCGTTACACTCTGAAGCTGGAATTGAGCAGGAAGAGAATCTGTCACCACAACATTCTCTGCCACACTTGGCCCATTATTCTTTATAGAGAGCGTGTAGGTAAGAATTCCTCCACTGGTCACTGGATCTGGAGAGTCCGTCTTGGTAATCTGAACATCTGGCTTATTTAAGGCATTAAAGGCAACACAATAGTACGTCGTATCTTCTTGGAGATTCTGGATCCATTCCCAGTTATCATAGTTGGCAACATCATCGGCACAGTAAATTTCTGCGCTCACATCCCCAGCATTCGAGAATGGCACGTATGAATCATCAGGAAATACTTCGCGTACTTCTACTTTCTGTCCCAAAGTCTCAAGAGGAAGAGAGGTGGTACCAGAGAAAGTTGCCCAAGGACTTCCAAGAGACGAGGTATCCGTCTGGAAAGAACCAAATGTTCCACCGCTTGTAGCCCACTGGAATTCCCAATCCTCTACTAACTGACAATGCCCTTGACTCTGAGCAACCCAATCCGTTGCTGTAGTAGCACTAATATTTGCTCCCCCACTCATGTTCGGAAGATAGGTTTCGTTATCACA
The DNA here is from genome assembly GCA_038062975.1 of Patescibacteria group bacterium. Taxonomy (GTDB): domain Bacteria; phylum Patescibacteriota; class Minisyncoccia; order Moranbacterales; family UBA1568; genus UBA1568. The sequence continues at coordinate 45,128 of JBBTWC010000002.1, forward strand.
TACCACCTTCGAAGCTGCAATCTTTGCTGGCTTTGGAGTTTCCTTGTTTCCGATATAGAAAGTCTCCGTTGCTCCATCAACTTCCACTGTATCTCCTTTTCCGTAAATATTTTCCCACTCATCTTTCAAAATCTCGTCCAATGTGTAGGATCCGAGAGCAACATCTTCGAAGGTAACACAGCCATCTTCGCCCGTAACACCAGCATATCCATTGTAGATACTGAGCGGAATAGATCCGGAATTATCGGAATAGTTGTCATCAAGAATCTTGAAGTCAAAATCCCCAGTGTAATTTGGGTATCCGAGAACGTACTGGTGTCCAGAGTTGTAATACCCCCAATCCGTCGCCGATCCGTTCGTCATTACTCCTAACCAGCCAGTATATGGGTTCGGAAATGTATTCACATTGACCCATGGAGCACTTGGACCAGCCACATAGACTGGGTCCGATGGGAGACGCTTGGAAAAGTTTGCATCCGAATCAGAAGCAAGCGGATCGCCTGGTCGATACGTGTACGTTCCATTAGCCTCAACAATATAGTCCCCTTCTGACAAAACGGCTGAGCTATAGGTATTCCCGTTCGGAAGTACATTTACGTCACCCACTTTCGTACCCTTCAAGAAGACGTTCCAATCAGGAAGCCCTTGCTGGCCCTGATTGAGCTTACAGATTTTTACATCAGAAGTTCTGACAGGTTCCTCACAAGAGATTCGTACGTTATCCAGAAACATACCGAGAGAATTCGATGTCCCAAGTTCCGTGAAGCGTAAACGTGTTAGATCATCCGTTGCTGTAAAGGTAATCGTATGATTAATCCAATCAACACTTCCTCCATTGCCGTCAGAAATGACACCAGTGTCAAAGGCAACGTCACTGTCTACTTTCACTTCCATGCGATTATTCCCATGGTCTGGTCGTGCAGCATAGTCAAAAGAAACTGTGTACTCGTCTCCAACAATTGTTGGAATATCCTGATAGATGGAAATCGAAGCAGGCTCACCGTTCTGAGGACTACTTGGTCCACCCCAATCACTATCGAGCTCTACGTACTGATCATTATTCCCTGTCCAGCCATTTACTCCTCCGTGGATCTCAATTTTTGGCTCTGGACGGCCCTGAGCTGGTCCATCTACCCATTCAGCAGTCCAACCGGGAACCTGTGAGCTATCAAAGATATCCCACCCAGCCCCATTGGTAACGTCTGGAGTTTCAAATTCACCATTGGTGACATTTACTGGCTCTTCTGAACAAACAGCCTCTTTCCATTCACAAGACTGTGAGCAAGTAGAGCTTCCATTCAAGGAACTATAATCACAAGCTTCATCATCACCGTTTACAATACCATCACCACAAAATTCTTCTTTGGTATTTACAAAAGTACAAGTAATATTTTCTCCGGCATGCAGATCAAGAGAGACTGTACTCTCATGAACAGATGGATTAATAGAGACTAATGAAGACTCACAAGAAATAGAGGTAAGTGCCCATCCTGCTACGTCACCTTCGGTCACTCTATAGTGACTTGGAGGAAGATTCGGAAGTAGATTCGAGAAGGTTTTCGTATTGGAAAATGCACTATCAGCATCATCATCCAATGTGAAATCCTGATTTGTCTCGAAGACAAAAGGGAAATCCTGAGCACCCTCTGGGTGCGCATCCTTGATAATCGTTATAGATCCGCGGTGCACAGAGTTAGTAAACGTACAAACTGTAGGCTGTCCTATCGCAACGTCAGCAGTCGCGGTCGTTGTATTAGGAATAAGCGTACATCCAGTCACACTGGTCACGCTATGCGTACCAGGGCCTGATTCTGTCACGGTATGCTGTCCAGGAGTAACGTTCTCAAAGAGAACCACGCCATTTGGATTCGCCTGTACTGGAGTACCGTTATCCAAAGCAAAGCTCCACTGACTCTTATCGGAACCATCGTCCACTACTTTCACTACCTGGATACTTCCAGTCGGTACGCAATGATTACGGAGAATAGCTTCATGCTCAGGATCCCAGTTTCGGCCAGGAAAATGACCTCCATAGTAGTCGAATGGAGGAATAATATCAGCACTGTGCTGTGGACCATGTCCACTTAACACTCCGTCATCATCTGTAATAATTTCATTATATCCATTAGCAGCAGTATCAGGCGGAGTAGCATGACAGAAGGTTACTGGTACGTGCTGGATCTCATTTACGGTAATCGTATCCGCACAAAAGTTATTATTTTCATTCGATTCAGCAATCTTGTGATCTGGATCTACTTTGCAGATTTTCCCACTCTTTGGATTAACCAATGTACCCGTATTCGTTGGAGTAGCCGATACAGTTACGTTAAATGATCCTCCAGAAGGGATGGTAACTGCACCACCAAAGGCATCACAATCCAAGATGCTGCTGATAATATCGCAGTCAATGGTACCAACTACTCCTCCAGAGGTATTCACTGGCAAGTTGCTCGTGGGTAAATACGTGACTCCAGAGCTTGGTAGACCATCCTCCAAAATATCCCAACCCTCATTGAAAGTAACTACATCTGGTCCGTTGTTCGTAACTGTCAGTACCCAATTAAAAGAATTGTTTACTGTTACTTGGCCGTTAACATTATTTGTTTTTACAACAGAAAGATCCTTAGACGAGGTATAGACCTTAACAGAAATATGGTCTAGAAACGCTTCTCCGCTATCATGATCAGCTTCGACTTTTACCTTGAAAGTAGCATCAGTAAAATCAAGGGTGCCCCAGTTTTTTCCCCACAGATCACTAGGACTACCGAGAGTTAAAGTACTCTCAGTTCCTGTGAGATCAGCAAATTTTAATGAGGTATACGCATCAGGGTTTCCCGTAACATTCCATAGCGAAACATTGAAATCCCGTGAGCTTGAATTTTTTCCCTCAACCAATACCTCTATACCATCAATAACGTGCCCGGCAGGGATGCTGATGTCAGGAAAACTATATACCGCTGAGTCACTGTCATCATTAAATACCGCATAGTTATTATCAGATACCCAGCCATTATCTTCGTTACTAACACCACTATCAGAAAGAGTCTGATTTGCCACAACAACGAAGATAGTGAAGTGATCAAGATCAGTTGCTTCGATGGAGCTTTCTTTTATATCAAGATCCTTCTCATCAACTTCTTTTACATCACTGTCCGAGAGATTCTTTCCTTTTACATCTTCGAGAGATTTCTCTATATACTGAACCGTCGCATTATCAACTCCCTCTTTCTTTGGGAGCTCAATATCATATTTAAAATCACCGTTCTCCATTCCGGTGTTAATATCGTATGCGTATTCAGTTACTGCTACTACTCCTTCTGGAAGATCGATTTCAGAAGCCTTTAAGCGTTCTATCGTAAGAGTATCAAGCTT
>JBBTWC010000002.1:48599-62160 GCA_038062975.1 Patescibacteria group bacterium
GGTTCTTCTTTTGGAACTTCCACGGGTTCCGGTTCACTCTCTTTCGCTTCTTCTTTCGGAGTATCCTCCGATGGAGTTGTTGAAAGCGGCTCCTCATCAGCAGCAATAACGTTTTGCTGTGATGCGAGGATACCAAACACTCCTGGTGTTCCGATTGGTTGAAGCACCAATGTCAAAACAACCAACGTATTAAAAAACTTCCCAAGAAACTTTACTACCTTCTTCTTCGTCACCCGTATTTGCGTCTTCATATAAAGAAAACTAAAGAATAAAAAGCGAAAGATACATATAGAAGAGCAAAAGTTTGCTCCGCGGAGAAAAGTACCGCATTTAATAAAGGACTTCATTTCAGACTATTCCTGTTACCCCCCTACTGTCAAGCAGGTAAGTTTTGGAAAGAGAGCCTTATTTCAGTAACAAGCAACAAAAAACAAGGCTTTCGCCTTGTCCTCTAAATAGACTATTCAATTAATCCCCTTTTTATATTATTTTTGTAGCTGTTTTATGGAAGAGATTGTGGCCCGAATGAGCCTTTTCGAGAGTATTCTCGATGGGGTTCTCTTTTTTTGCAGTAGGAGAGAGATGGAGATATGCCTGAGACAGAAAGACGAGAGGAGGCATAATCAGGGAGAAAGCGATCAAAATGAGCATGACAATTATAGCCATATCCAGGATCCGAGTGTCCTGTATAGCAAGCGGAGAAACACTTTCAAAGGAAATAGGGGCCACATTCATATTGGTATCCAATACTGGGGAAGCTACTGGAGAAACCAGAGGAGCAGGAGCCACTTCCGTCTCGGCTGCCTTCACAGCTGGCGTACTCACTGCTACTGGATGAAGTGGGGATCCAAAGAGCTCTACCGTAACCAAGGATGATTCTCCATCAATCTTTCCTTCTACAACCGCAACACCGATTTCTTTGTAGTTCCCGTTGAGAATATTGTCGCGATGACTCGAACTTTTCATCCACGCGGTGTGCTGATCTTTGGCACTTGTATAATTGATCGCAAGATTTTCTCCGGCGTATTTATATTCGTATCCTTCTTTCTTCATCCAATACCAAGGGTTCACACCTTTTGGAGAAGTATGTGCAAAGTAATCATTCTCGATCATGTCCTTGGCCTTCGCCTTGGCTGCTCGAGACAATGTTTCATTTTCAGTCAGTGGTGCCAGATTGGAATTAGCTCGTGCTTTGTTGGCAAGCGTAATAACTTCGCTTGTAGAAATGCCGCTAGCCTCCACTATCGAGAGAAACCCAAACGAAAGCAAGAAACCTACTGCCAAGAGAGGCAGGATAACAGAAAGATGTTTCGGTAGTATGTTTTTGTTTTGTTTGTGCATATTTGAGAGAAAATCTCGAGAAAAAAAGCAAAACGGGCTTTCACCCGTTTTGCTCTTCTCTGGCTCTTTCAAGCCTTTACCTACCTATTATAGCAGACTTTTTGGCTTTTGTCCAGGCTTTTAATGCACCTGGCGTGAATAGTATCCAACATCGGCAATCCACTTCTTTACGCTTTTACCGCTGTGGCCATCACAACTCCAACCACACTTCCAAACGATCAGTTCTTCGGCTGTATCGAAATGATATTCATCTACAAATGTATTGAGGCGTGCCGATACAACTTGCACGGCTTCTTCACGACTTCCGAAACAACCATGTCCCATAGCTGTCCCCCGTGTTCCTTCGCCACGGTATCCCCAATAGTTAAAACAGTCATCTCCATTCGGAAGGCGCGGTACACGCTTTCCCCAATTACTTTCTTTCTTCGCAATACCCACAAGGAAAGATGCTGTCGTTTTATTTTGTTGAATAATATACGGTGTCATTTCTTCCATGGGAGATCCGTTGATCAATTTCCCGACGCTTGTTTGGAGTCGAGCCTGACCCAATGTCATCGTTGGTTCAATAACACGAACAGAGGCTACCTGATAACTGGATCCATACAACAAACCCGCTACCAAAAAACCAACGGAAAGAAAGGTTCCATAAAAAACATTGTATGATACCTTCGCCGAAGAGAGCCCCTCGAAAGAAGGTAGAGTAATCTTTGGAAGTTTCAAGCGGTTCTTTTTGTTTTTTGTCGCAGTCATTTGAGAGAAAAATGGCTTAGTAAAAGAAAAAACGGGCACCCTGTGGCACCCGTTTTCTTCAGTTCTATACCCATTATAGCACCTTTCGGACTAAATATCAAGTGAGAGTCCGATCTCTTCAAGGAATCGTTTCTTGGCTTTCGTATCAAGCACGCGAGCCTGTCCTGGTTTAAGACTTCCTAAGTGAAGACCCATCACGCGAACGCGAAGCAATTTTTCAACAGTAAGATTGGCAGCGGCAAGCATACGACGAATCTGATGTTTCTTACCTTCTGTCAAAACAATATTCAAAGTATGCCCATTGATCACGGTTACTTTCTTTGCGGTAAGCATTTCACCTTCACTTTCAATTCCCTTTTCCATCAGTGGCTGTACAAAGGTCAGAATTCTTTCTCGTACCATAACGATATATTCTTTTTCGTGCGCGTGACGAGGATGAAGCAATCGATCTGTAACACGGCCATCATCCGTCAAAAGGATTAATCCTTCGGAAGACTTATCCAGGCGTCCCATAGGAGTGAGGTTTGGAAAACCAGACACATCCTGGATAGATTTCTGACCTTCCTCCGGAAGACTTGTAACGATACCGCGAGGCTTGTAGTAGGCAACGTATGAAAATTCACCGCTTGCTTCTTTCTTGCTCTCAAAAACCTCTACCAAATCTTCTTCGCTCATGAGTCGATCTCCAAGCACAGCTTTCTTTCCATTGAGCTTTACTTTGCCAGCTTTAATAATCTCATCAGCTCTGCGACGAGTAGCAACGCCTTTCAATGCCAAATAGCGATTGAGGCGAATAGGAAATGTAATAGCTTCTTCTTTCATAGTTGTATTCTCGAAACACGTATCAAAATTATTTTCACCAGATGTCAGTATAAAAAATGAGTGGGTGCCCTGGAACGTTACCAGAGCACCCAAACTCGAGATCTTCTTCGTCCCCTACCCTTAGCGGGCGGGGACGGGGATGGAGTGACGCCGACGGAGCATCACCCCAGTCAGGCCGAAGCCCAAGATGAGGAACGCCCAGGTGGCGGGTTCCGGGACCGCAGCCGGGCCTTGGATGGTCACGGCGCCGAGACGGTTGGGACCGTAGGGGGCGCCGCCGGCCACGGAGTAGCCGAGGGACTGCGAGAGGCGCAGGGTGACGAAGTCGCCGAACGAGGGGAATTCCTGTCCACCGTAGTAGGTGAGACCGGGAATCGCACTCGTGAACAGCGCGTTCTGGATCGAGAACTCGAGGGACTTGCCGTCGCCCGAAAGAGCGTAGGAAAGGCCAGCGAGTGGACCCGAATAGCCGGCGATGCCGGGCACGAAGGCGCGATCGTTCGTGATCTCGAAGCCGAGGTCCGAGCCGTTGTTGTTGGCCGGATCGAGGTCGAAGTAGAGATTGGCGAACGGAAGACCCGAGACACGGTCGCCCAAGAGGAGGCCGTAGACCGCGCTGGCGTCCGAAGCCAAGAAGATGGCGTAGGCCGCGGCGTGGTTGGTGTTTCCCGGAGCAGCGAAGTTGCCCAGAGGCGCACCCGGGTCATAGCTGACCAGGGACTTCGGCGCGCCATAGGCCACGTCATAGAGGCCGTCGAGGGTGATCGCAGAGGCGGGGCTCGAAAGGAGCGCCGCCAGAGCCAGACCCGCGAGACCAGTGGTAAAAAAGGACTTCATCTGTAGGGATCTCCCGATGATAAAAACCTCGTGACTGAGGTCTTTTCCAGACGTACGTATTATACGGAAATTTGAAAAAAAGTCAAGTATCAAAGAAGAATTCTTTTTTATAATAAGAAAGCGAAATAACTTAAAGAAAAAGCATGTATATAAAAAAGGTGGGCGCCCGAGGAATTTTCCAAGGGCGCCCTTCTAAAGGCCTAAAAGGCTAAGTTGTCTTGATCTCTCGTTCTACGCGAGAGACGTCACTTGCTTCCGGCGACGGAGCATGGCGCCCGCACCGCCGAAGCCGAGGAGCATCAGCGCCCAGGTGGCGGGTTCGGGAACGGCGGCCGTCGCTTCGAAGTTGTAGAGACTGCTGTCGCCGTTCGTGAACCCGACGCGGAGATTGTCCGCGTACCCCTTGTAGCCGGCGCTGGCCGAACTGCCTTGTCCGCGGCTGATCGCCGAGACGTAGGCGGAGTCCGAGAAGTACTGGTCGGTCCAGTCGCTGATCGAAAGGTTCACTTGCGAACCACCGTCCAGCGTCACACCCGAACCAGACACGAAACGCCAGAAGACGGCGTCGAGGCTGGTCGTCACCCAGGTGCCAGCGGCCGCGAACGGACCGTTGTAGACCTGCTCGAAGATCAGCTCGCTGCGTTGGGCGCCGTCCCAGACGTGAAGACGCACCGCCGGCGAGTAGTCCGTCCGGCTGGAGGCCGGGTCGATCATGTAGTCGAACGAGAGGTTCTCGACGTCGTTCAGCAGGAAGAGGTTCGAAGCCGGGTTGTACTGGTTGCCCAGAATGAACCGACTGCGATCCCCCGACAGCTCCAACGAGCCATTGCCGCTCCGCGGCGCCGTGCTCGTGATGACCGCGGAGCCAGTCACGCTGTTCTCACCGGGCGGATTGCTCCAGCCCTGCGGATCCGCCGGCGTCACCACGGTCGTGGTTTCGGCGGCGATGACCGACGTGGCCATGAGCGAGGCGATCATAGCTACGGTGCAAAATGAAATGTGCTTCATTTAGAGGATAGCTCCCCAATAACATTCAAAAGCCTCGGAAGTGAGGCTTTTTTCAGGCTTATACATTATACGGAAATTTGAGAAAAAGTCAAGACTTGTGCTTCTTTTTCCCTTTTTCCTCACGACATTTCTCACACAGACAGCCAGACGAACCGATGTATTCGCTATCGAAATATCCTTTTCCGTAGTTATACGAAATTTCCTCCCCTGCTTTGATATTCTTCTTGGCAACAATAAAAATCCTATCTCGTCTATTGATAGCCTCGCAATTTGGTCGACAAGAATGATTTATGTAGCGCGCGGTGTTCCAGCGTGGACTGCCGTCAATATCCCATTTGGTATTGATATTGAAGATATAGCGATTATCTATATCTGCACTCGTGAGAACACGGTTTCCAATATATTCAATAACGGTTGTTCCCTTCTTGATAGGAAGGGTTGTAAAAAGTCCGAGGCCAGCACTGGAGCGCTTTACCTTGAGTCCCTCTATCTGTTGTGGTATTGGCATCTGTATGAAAAAAATTCTTAAACAAAAAAGCCCTAACGGACTTTCGGAATAAAAGTGTACCAGAGAATATGGATAGGAGCAAGCCCCGTATTACGATTTTGAAACTGCAAGAAAAAATTACACAAACGAGAAAGTAATCCCAAAAAAAAGATCCTCCATTTCAAAATTAAAAGCTAAAACAAAAACATTCTAAATCGTAATACAGGGCAAGAGATAAAATTCGGCAAAGAAAAAACGGCGTGGATACAGTGTATCGTTGCCGTTCTTCCCCCTTTCATGTTGTTTGCGTTGTTGTTCGATCACGCCCTAGAAGTGGTAGCCCAGGCCGACCGAGAACTCGGTGCCACGGCGCGGATCGTTCTTGGCCTTGTCGATGGCATGGAGGCCGGCGACGTTCAGACTGAGACGATCGGTCACGTCGTAGGAGAGATTGACCCCGGCGATGACGATGTTCGGAAGCCCGATGCCATGCTCATAGAGGATGGTGGGCTGGACCGAGAACTTCTCGGTCACCTGGACGTTGTAGTCCGCCGACACCCGCCAGCCGTTTTCGGGCTTGTAGGTGTAGTGCTCGGCGTGGAGGCCGAGATTGCCGACGGTCAGGATCGCCTTGGTGGCGATCAGATCCGGGCCCGGGATGGCGAAGTAGGCCACCAGGACTTCGACAGGCCCCTTCTTGTAGCCGACGGTGCCGTCGAATTCATTGCCATCGTCGGATTCGAGACCGACGCTGGCCCAGCCGTCGACGTAGACGCCGGAGGAGTGGGTCACCCGAGCCATGGGCTGGATGACGACACCCTTGTTGGCGACGTAGAGATCGTCGAAGAGATACTTGTCGTAGACTTCGACGCCGCCGGAGACCTTGAAGTTCGAGGTCGACGGATCAGCGACGGAGGTCTGAGCAAAGGCCGGAGTGGCCAGAACGAGAGCGGAAACCGCGGAAGCGGCAAGCAGGAGAGTTTTCAACTTCTGTATCCTTCTTTGTATGCCCGGAGCGGGCGGTTGGGATAACCGGCATGCCGGGCACAGGTACGCAAACGTATATTTTTAACGAACATAATAGTATAGCAAATAATAGTCATTTTGTCAATAGTAAAAAGCCCTTGTTAGGGCCTTTTTTCCTACTCTACCCCTCTTTTACTTCCCCTGCTCCAGAGCCTGAATAGCCGAACGGTTTCGATGGGCAATCTCATCGCACGCTACAGAAAGGAAGAAGTCGTATTCGTTACGTGGATAACGACCGTAATACTCAAGAAAATCACTCTGAAACGTTCTTTGTTTCAATACTTCTTTGTTGTTTTCAAGAAAACGACTGTATTGCGAAAAAGCATGATCTTCGAAAAGGTAATTTAACTCAAAGGCTTTTCGAGGACTTACGAGATACAACAAAAGCGTCGACAGAAAATAAAAGAAAGAGAAAAGAAGCGGAATAAGCGTGTGCCAAATAAAATTGGATTGCTTATGTGCTTTAGCGAGTTGACTAATAACAACCACATGCATCGTTTCGTTATCTTGTGCTTCGCGTCCAAATCGTGACGTTCGAGAAAGTTCAATCGCTTTTTTCTCATTCATGTAGAAAAAAGTAAGGATCATATAACTCGCCACTTCCCAAGACTGGTACGGAATACGTGCTATCACTTCGATAGCCTTAAATTTACTGTAACTCGGTTCTTTTCCAAAAAAAGTGTTCCCTAAAAAGACAAGGATTCCTCCAAGAAGCCGTGGCAAGAAACTTACTCGGAATCCATCATGAAGCGCCTTATATCTTGCACAGACTTCCGGGTCAGCAAGCGAAGCAATGAGTTCTTCATGCCGTGAATTATGCGCTTTTGTGTCTGTCATAAGGAGAAATGTATTAACGTTTCCTATTCTAACACGTCTTTCTTGGGGTTCTAAGTGCGAGGATCATCTATGTACCACTCTACAATTTCCCCTCCTTTCCTCTCAGTCACTGTGGCTCTGCGTATAAAGCGCTCATTTACTTTTGGAACAAGTGGATAATGGCGACTCGAGTCTAATGCGTCCGCAATACTCCAGAGGTCCGCTTCTTCGATAATCCATCCTGTTCCAAATCGCGTCAGATCGAGTGGACGAGAATACGATACAAGTGTTTTCTCTCCATTTTTATTCAAAAAATATTCATGATAATACGAAAGTGCCAATTCACGAATCGTTCGATAAATCGGATCGCGATACCGAAGGACGATATGATTCGTTTTACTTATCGCTCCCCAATATCCATTTTGCTGAAAGAGCGCAACAACGTGATCATCGTCATCTTCTCGGGAAGTCAGATCTAGAAGAAGTGGTTTCTTTCCCTGTATCCAAAGGGCGGTAGCCGCTACAAGCGCCGCCTCAATACAATGCGCCTTCCTTTCACGCAAAACACGCCGTGGGGACATGTAGGTATCCCCTTGCTTTTCATGATTCATAGGCAACCGATCCAAAAAGTCTTGGATTTTCTGGGGTGTTGAGAGGTTGCGAAGGATTTTTTCTTCTTTCTCGGAAAGTCCAAACATAAATAAAAAAGTATATCTAAGAAAAGTATATCATTAAAGCCTTTTGCAGAAAGAGTATTTTCTGCTAGAAATAAGATACTTTATATACTCCCTTTATGGACTCTTTCTTCAGTCGATCCTCTCTTCTCATTTTTTGTGTCTGGAGCGCCATTATCATTGCGTTCTTCATTGCAATTTTTGAGAAGCAATGGCCTGTAGCCGGACTGGCATTTGCCGCGTTCCTTCTTACCCTTGTCCCATTCTTCGTAGAGGACAAGCTCGACATCAATATTCCTGATAGCTTCTTAGCAACGATCGGTCTCTTTATCTACGCTACTCTCATACTCGGAGAATCTTCGGACTTTTATGAAAAATTTTGGTGGTGGGATACTATTCTTCATATAGGATCATCAGCAGGGTTTGGAATCATTGGATTTGTTATTCTCCTTCTCCTCCTCCAAGGAAAAAAATTAGAAGCCTCTGCAGGACTTATTGGATTTTTTTCTTTCACATTTGCCGTTGCCTTTGGTGCTCTTTGGGAGATATGGGAATTCACACTCGATCAAACACTGGGACTCAATACGCAAAAATCAGGTCTTCCTGATACCATGGGTGACCTGATTGTAGACAGCGCAAGCGCCTTTGTTGTAGCGCTTTCCGGGTATATCTATTTAAAATACGGGAAAAAAGTTCTCTTTGTCGGCGTTATCAATGAAGCTTTCCGGAAAAATGCAGCTACCTTTCGAGCAAAATTCCCCAAAGAAGCTAAGAAGAATGCTCCTGAAAATGTTATACTACAAAAGTAATCATTTCTCACAAAATATATGAAAGACAAAGCTACCTTACTCGCTATCTGTGCCCTCATTCTTGGTGTGGCTATTGGCTACCTTGTCGGTGTCCAACGCAGTGCTCAACTCGAAAAAACAGAAACTCCTTTGGTAATGGATATGAACAGCCATCAAATGGCTGATGGAACCACTATGTCCAACACTACTATGAACATGGGAGATACCATGGGAAGCATGATGTCTGGACTTGCTGGTAAAACCGGAGATGCTTTTGATAAGGCCTTCCTCGAAGAAATGATTGTGCACCATGAAGGTGCTGTCGACATGGCAAAAGCCGCGCTTGCAGATGCCAAGCATGATGAAATCAAAAAGATGGGAACAGATATCATCAATGCTCAAACAAAAGAAATTAGCCAGATGAAGGAATGGCTCTCAACCTGGTATCCAGAAACCAAGTAAAAATCTTCCTACAAAAAAAGCTCCTTCGGGAGCTTTTTTTCTTAGAGAAAGTCTTCGGCTACTCTATTCTGACAAGAACGCTGTATATTTTTATCCACAATATCATCGCAACGGGGAAGGTTTTGGTTTTTCACAGCCTCATCCTTGATACACATATCCCGAGAAATACCCGTCTTTTCATTGCAATCCCCTCCCGAAGAAGCGACGCCAGATTCCAAAGATAACCCACAGACTGATTTACAATACGAAAGCTTTTCTGTATCTCCTGTATACATTTCACATTCATTCGCACAGTCTGCCGGAGTAATATCCATATACGCTGAACCGGATTCTTGAGTTGCCTCCACGGGAAGCTTTTGTTCATCATCAAAAATATCGCCCTCTTCTGATTCCTGAGAAAACACCTCTTCCGGAGTCCCTTGCTCCAAAACCTGTATTCGGGCATTTTCTTTTTCACGATACGAAAAAAGGAGGAACAATCCTCCTCCTATCAAAAGAATAGCCAGAATAACAAAGATGGAAATCAAAAACTTTTTCATACTCTGAAACCTTAGTACCCTCGAGCCACAGCTACGCTCGAGTAGTAATGCTGGAGAATTTGATCATAGGTGCTGTTGTCATATTTTGCCATACGCACGGCACCGTTGGCAGAAAGTCCCACCATATGGTTTCCTCTTGCTGCAAGTTCGCATGTATTCAAAGTTTCATTCTTTCCGCGAGGATCAGGAACCGAGTTAAGCCATGGGTAGATCTTGGATGGGCTCGAGCTTGAACTCTTGTCACAGGCATGTCCCCAATGACCATCTTCGAAACGACGTGTCTTCCCGTCAGTCCAGGAACTGTATGGCGTAAGAGCTACCTCTCCCTGGTACAGGATCAACTTCCCTTCGGTAGCCAGTGCTGCTTCTCGAATATCCGTATGTGTTACCTCCCAATCATATCCGCGATAAATCTGGCTTCCAGAAGTTGCATCGACTTTAAATCCTTGATCAGCATATTTGGTACTCCACTGAATTTTCCAATATCCATAGGTACGGAAAATAGTCGTCATCACACGATTATACTGGCTTGGGCCAGTACCCGTAATTTCTCCCATTCCCCACACATAGTGCTCCAAAGGAAGGCGATTAATAACCCAGACACGATCACCGTCCGCTACCGGTGAATCATAGTAACGAAGCCGAATAGAGCCACGATAGCGATCAAAAGCTGTGTCTGGACGACTAATATCAAAGACAATATCGTTTTCATACTGATCATCTGAGACGAAACGTACTTCTTTGGACACGATATCGATATCTACATCCGTAGTAGAATAATACACACGGAAATTACGGTCATCTCCACCAAGATATTTCACACGAACTTTTGTATCAGCAGGAATCTCACCAACAACTTTGTTTTTCCGATCCTTTACTTTGAACGGACGATTCGCCTTGATACTAAATGAAGCATCTTTCAAATCACGAGGGATGTATGTATAAAGTCCGACAGCGATATCTGGCCCAAGCTTTGAAACAACCTCTTCAGTTATACTTTCCGTTACCAAGCCTTGAGCCAAAGCCGCAACGTAACGATCATATCCTGCCTTATATTCCTCCGTTCCATATTCTCGATATGAGTCGTATTCTGGCTTATCATAGCGGGCATTGTCTGAATACCCGGCGTACTGCTTCGAGGCAAAATACTCAGCTTTCAAAGCTCCGTAGTTGAGATAGTCGCTAGCTCGAGCAGAATAACGAGCATACCGAGTTGGATTTTTTCGGTATTTTTTATAGTCGTTCTTTAATTTTTTGAGAGCTTTCTTTTCAGCTTTCTTATTTTCCCAAGGATACTTTGCGGCAAGCTCCTTGTAACGAAGATACTTTTTGTACAAATCTTTCTTCTCGTATTTCTGATACAAGATATATTTCTTGTAGAGTTCAAAGTCTGCGGCGTAATTTTCAGTTTCTTCGACAGACACAACTTCCTCTGCTGGATCAGGGGTAACAGCGATAAAGTTCGCCGTAACACTCATATCAACCAAAACTGCGAGATCAGTACGTGGATTTGTTACGAGTCCATCACTCCAGTCAGAAAATACATACCCTGTATCAGCAACAGCAGTAACAGGAGTACCATCTGCTCCGCTTTCTACAACCTGAAGAGCTGTTCCGGTAAGAGAACCATTTACTCCGGCACTATATGAGAGGGTATAGGAAAGAGGTGCCTCTACGACTGGTTCGATCACTGGCTCAATCGGAGTGTCAGCAGGAGGAACAACAGGGGTATCAAGAGGAAGGACAGTCTCCTCGACTATTGGAGTTGGTTCTTCCACTGGTACAGCAGGAACTTCTTGTGCCAAAACAGGAGAAACTGCAAAAAAGAAGACAAAAGAAAGCACAGAGGCCTTCTTGGTAATACGTATGAAATGACGAAAAAATGCTTTAGACATCAAGTTTTTCTGTTTGTTTTCCTCCATTATAGCATATTTTTTCCTTTCTTTCCACCCCCCAAAGAGGTAAGTAGAAGATATTTCTTCGAAAAAATATTTTTAACGCAACAATTGAAGTGCGTTACTAAAATATATCGGGATATGAAGAGCATCAGCATTCTCTGGTAACCCAGAAGGGTTAGATTTTTCAAGTACCAACTCTCCCTTTCCCGCTTTCGGTATTTCAAAAGAAAGTGTCAGAAAAAAAGGAACAAACTCTGTTGTCATCCACTCATCCTGCGCTTCTGCAATACCTTGTGCCAAAATATTGCCATCAGTATCTCTCAATTTTACAACAAAACTTCCTTCAAAAAACCATGCGCCCCGGGCCTGTCCTGAAATAACGAGCGGTGAGAGAATACTCTGGTTTGGTCGTGGAGAGGACACCATAATAATATCCATCTTTTCCAACTCATTTCCGATATCCTCTGTGAATGTACGATTATCTTTGGTACGACACACAGGCGGATAGCTCTCTTGAATGATATTCCCTGCCTCGAAACATTCTTCGTAATTGGTAATAGCAGCTAACTTCTCTTTTGTTTTAAAATCAAGATACACAAACGTCGTCGCTACAACGCTCGCAAGAAGAAGAAAGATAACAATAATGATCCAAAGATGTTTCATACAGATAGTATACCCTGAAGAAAGGATTGACGTAAAAAATAAACGGGTCCCGACAGCAATATTTGCCACCGAGACCCTTAAGTCTTCAGATTGTACCTCATGAATCCGTCGCCACACATTTCCTCGAGCACAATCCTCATTTGTTCTCGTTTCCAGGAGCTTTTCCAACTTGCTTCAATATTCCAAAGCCAAGCCATCTTTTCATGATGCTTCTTTCCGGCATACCAGCGAAGCAAACGCTTCAGGTAATATTCCTGGAGAGGAGTGAGTGCAAGAAGCAAGGCTTCACGAATTAAATCTTCACCATCGACATAGAAATACGGATCAGTGCATTCACGGTGAACGATGGTTTCCCAAAGTCCTGCATGCCTGTTCTCTTTTACTCCCATAGCCGAGAGCATGACCGCATTGTGAAGTGAATCAATATCTGGATTCAATACCGGGAGGCGCTGGTGCCCAAGATCATGAATCACTTGTCGAAGAAGGTAGTCCGTTCCAACGACGTCGCTCACACCAAGATGTCGAGGCCAATCCGGCACCCGATACCCAAGCACAGTTCGCCTGTGCTCTTCCGCCTCTTCTATCGTCTGCGGTTCAGATGCAAGTACATCAATATAGTTCCAGTTCGCAAAATGTGCGAGTGGACTAATCCTCCGATTCTGCTCTTCCCAAGTTCCCGTAAGTGAGAGCCATACCGGGTTGGTGTGCAGGTATTGAGCCGGCGCCGGAATATCCCACGTAAGTCCGGTCCACCTTGGCCACTCCCCTATCTTCTGCTTGAGTTCTTCGTACTGCAGAAAATCTTCTTCTTCGGGACTCGCCTGAAAAAAGATAAGCCACTGCTTCTTACGAAATCGAGGATGGTTACCAATCCGCTCAAAAAATTCCCCGAAAGCAGCGAAGCGATCGATAATAATATCATGCCGAAGCCACGGGGCCCCAAGACGCTTCAAAGAATCCGGATCCGTAATAAGCTCGCGAAGCGTCACGGTACGTTCTTGATCCAGCGAAGCAAGGAATTCCTTGTACTTCTTTTCGAGACTCTCCTGAATATTCAGGAGATCAGCCAGACTTTGCATGGTAAAACTCCTTTCATTTTCAGGGTTTGAATTGTTAAGTAACAAGAAAGTAAACCATCTTTTCTTCTCTTTGTCTATAAAATTGAAAACGGCTGACACTCATTGAGCATCAGCCGCTTTGGTCCCAAAAAGGGGCCAGTCATCCGGAATCCGGAACGTTTTTTCCCCGCCTTTTCTGAGGCGCGGACTGTCAAAATCCCAGGCGCCCTTCTTGAAATACGGACGGGTGTTCGGTGGTCCGCCACATTCCCGATAGACCGGGCAGAGTAGTTGGGATTCGCCATTCCGATGACAGCCAGTGCACTGACGATTCCCGAGAAGCCAGATGGCGTGGGAAAGTTCAAGCGCTGACCAGCCACGCTGATTGACGA
>JBBTWC010000003.1:0-6818 GCA_038062975.1 Patescibacteria group bacterium
AATGCTATTCAGTCGCTCAAGCAAGAGGATATTGCTATGAGTGCCGACGAGGAAGCGATGGGGAGAAATACGAAAGATAAAGGAGTAGAGGTATTTCAAGACGCGCCTATTGCAAAGCTGGTAGAGGTTATCGTGCGTCACGCTATGGATGGTCGCGCCAGTGACATTCATATCGAACCTATTGATAACAGCTATCGAGTGCGATTTCGTATTGACGGTATTCTTCGTTCGCAACTCGTGTTTCCTCTTGAAGTGGGTCGCGCTGTGACTTCGCGTATCAAAATTCTTTCCAATTTGAAAATTGATGAAAAGAGAAAGCCTCAAGACGGACGTTTTCGTTTTGAGACTGCAGGAAATTCTATTGACTTACGTGTTTCGAGTCTGCCAGTGATGGGTGGCGAGAAGATTGTTATGCGTGTTTTGGATAAGAGTTCCAATGTTTCTGATTTGGATAAGCTTGGCTTGTGGGGGAAGGCGAGAAAAGTTTTGGAAACAAAGATTCGGGAACCTTTTGGAATTATTTTGGTTACGGGTCCTACAGGATCTGGAAAATCAACTTCTTTGTATGCTTTTCTTCAAATCCTTAATAAAGAGGAGAGGAATATTATTACCCTGGAAGATCCAGTGGAATATTATGTTGACGGTATCAATCAAAGTCAGATCAAGCCAGAAATTGGCTATACCTTTGCCTCGGGTTTGCGTTCCATTTTACGTCAAGATCCAAATGTGATCATGGTGGGAGAAATCCGTGATGGAGAAACGGCAGAGTTGGCTATTCACGCAGCCCTTACCGGACACCTTGTGCTTTCTACTTTGCATACAAATGACGCTATTGGTGCTATTCCGCGTCTTTTGGATATGAAAATTGAACCTTTTCTTCTCTCGTCATCTTTGGAAGCAGTAGCAGCGCAACGTTTGGTACGGCGCATCTGTCCTCACTGTAAACAAGAAGTAAAATTGAGCGAAAAACAAACACAGCGAATAACCGATTTGTTTGCTACGGTGCCAGAAGAAGAGGTGAAGGCGTATAAACTTGATCCGAAACAAAAGGCAGTCGTCTTTGAAGGAAAGGGTTGTGATGAATGTGGAAATTCTGGATATAAAGGGCGTATTGCTATTTATGAAGTGATTGACGTGAACGATGAGATACACGCTATTATAACCGATCAAGGTGGAAATGAGGCGGCGCTTGTGGCTGCTGTAAAGAATCAAGGGGCTTTGCCGATTAAAGTAGACGGGTTACTCAAGGTGCTTCAGGGTGTGACAACACTTTCTGAAGTAGAACGGGTAACGGAAGGAAATATTTTAGTAGACGAAGAATAGTTTCTTGCTCGGAAAAGAGAGAAACTATGATATTATTCAGAGGGAAGAAATATTATATAAAGCTATTTTTGAATTTTTTGTTTTTTATTGGATATGGAAACACTGCACGTAGAACAACGCTTAAAGAATCTTTTGTTGATGGTGGGTCAACAGGGAGCTTCGGATATTCATTTGGTCGTAGGACGCTATCCAACACTGCGTATTGATGGAAAGCTTCATCCGATTACTCAGGAAAAGATTCTCACAGCAGCGGATACAAAAGCGCTTTCAGACGTGTTGTTGACTGAAGAGAAAAAGCAGGAGCTTTTGGCAGCAGGGCAGACGGACTTTTCATATAATTTTGAAGATAAGGTACGTTTTCGTACCAACGTGTTCTTTCAAAAGGGGTATGTGAGCGTGACGATGCGTTTCGTCATGGATCGTTTGCGAAATCTTGAGGAGCTCAATATTCCTTCCTCAATGTATGGGTTTACTAAGTACTCACAGGGACTCGTTTTGGTTACGGGACCCGTAGGGCATGGAAAGTCTACTACCCTTGCAGCAATCATCGATTATATTAATCATAATCTTGAGCGGCACATTCTTACTATTGAAGATCCGATAGAATTTGTATACAACCAAGATCGTTGCATTATCAATCAGCGCGAGATCGGACGTGATGCTAAAAACTTTCCCGATGCTCTACGAGCGGTATTTCGTGAAGATGTAAACGTTGTGTTGCTTGGAGAGTTGCGTGATCTCGAAACGATTAGTACCGCGATGACTGCAGCAGAAACAGGACACCTTATTTTTGCGACACTGCACACGAACGACAGCGCGCAGACTATTGACCGTGTTATTGATGTTTTCCCAGCGCATCAGCAAAATCAGATTCGTTCCCAGTTGGCGAGTGTTTTGTTGGGAGTTGTTTCGCAAAGATTATTGCCTCAAGCCGGGGGTGGTCGCGTTCCGGCAGTTGAGATTATGTTTAAGAATCATGCGGTAGAGAATTTGATTCGAGAAAACAAGATACATCAGCTCGACTCTGTTATTGAGACAAGTCTCAAAGAAGGAATGATTTCGTTGGATCGATCGTTGGCAGACCTGGTACGACGAGGACTCGTATCTGTTGATGATGCATTCATTTATGCCAAGAACCGCGAGTATCTTCAAATGCTTGTGAGTAAAGAGGGTTAAGAATATTTTTTGAGTACGCTTTATGAAGTTTGTTTTTAAGGCCAAGAATCAGGCGGGTCAGATTAAGGAGGGTATTGTTGAAGCATTGGATCGCAATGCCGCCACTCAGATTCTGCAACAAAACAATTTAGTCCCTATTATTGTTCGAGAGCAGGAACAAAAGAGTAATTCTTTTGTAAAAGCTTTTACGAAGATCTGGGAAGGCGTGAAGCAGAAGGAGCTCATGGTCTTTTTTCAACAACTTTCCACGTTGATTGAAGCTCGTGTGCCAATTGTTTCTTCTTTGAAAACGATTAGTGATCAGTGTGATAATCCGTACTTGCGTTTGATTATTTTAGAAGTTTCTGACGATATTGAAGACGGTATGCCGTTTTCAGAGGCACTCGAGAAGCACCCGGCCGTTTTCTCCTCTCTTACAGTGAATATGATCCGCGCCGGAGAGGTTTCGGGAAGTTTGCATAAATCAGTGGCCTTTGTAGCGCAGAATATCGAGAAAAATTACCTTTTGGCAGCGAAAATCAAAGGAGCTCTGTATTATCCGGTTTTTGTTCTCTTGGTCGCCTTTATTATTGGTTTTTTGGTAGTAACCTTTATCTTGCCAAAAATTACAGTGATTATTAAGGATCTGCATGTTGCTGTTCCTTGGTATACAACCGTTCTTATTTCTGTGGGGGATTTTATGCAACAGTATTGGTGGGCAGTATTACTGGTGCTTATAGGTGCTGCAGGAGCCTTTTTCTATTATGTTCAAAGTGAGGCAGGAAAGCGTGAATGGGAAGTTATTGTTCTCAAGATTCCGGTCATTGGAACTTTGGCAAAGGAAATATATATTACTCGAATGTCGGAAAACCTCGGGGCGTTGTTGAATAGCGGTATTCCTGTTGTGCGAGCACTCACGATTACAAGTGAAGTGGTTGGAAATCAGATCTTTCAGAAAATTATTTTACGAGCCGCAGAAGAGGTAAAAGGTGGAGGGAACATGAGTACTGTATTTTTGGTTACTCCGGAGATGCCACCAATTGTTTCTCAAATGATTCGTATCGGAGAAGAAACAGGATCGCTTTCTGGGGTACTGGAAAGTATCGCTAAATTTTACAATCAAGAGGTAGACAATATGACGAAGAGTCTTACGACGCTCATTGAACCAATTTTGATTGTGGCTCTGGGTATTGGAGTTGGTATTTTGGTGGTAGGTGTACTTTTGCCGATTTACAATTTGGCCGGACAGTTGTAAAATAAAAGCAGGTTCGAAGAAAATATTTCGGACAGTTTTAAAGGGAAAAATTCACCCTTTAAACTCGCAGTTCAAATGTGAAGAGCGAGCATAAAAATAAAAAAGAAAAGGAGGTGAGCATATGAAAAAGACACTTAAAGGGTTTACCCTTATCGAACTCCTCATTGTTATCGCAATTATCGGTATTTTGGCTTCTGTTGTATTGGTAAGTTTGAGCAGTGCTCGTGAAAAAGCTCAGAAAGCTGCCTTTAAGGCAGAGGTGGCCGGCTCACACGGCGGACTCGTCCTTTCTTGTGATGACGGAACAATTGCCGCTCCAACAAGTACAAACGTAACTACTTGGGGGGTACTTGGAGCAAACAGTTGCGGAACTACTGGAGACGGAACCTTTACGATAGACGCTACTCCAGCTGCTACAATCACTGGTTGTACAGGTGCTACATTGACTCAGGACGGTGCTAATTTTGCACTTTGTCCATAATTTTCAATTATAAATAATTTATTAACCTATCCTTAATTGGAAGGAGGTGAGCATATGAAAAAGACACTTAAAGGGTTTACCCTTATCGAACTCCTCATTGTTATCGCAATTATCGGTATTTTGGCTTCTGTTGTATTGGTAAGTCTCAGTAATGCTCGTACGAAGGCGGAAGTGGCTGCGTTCAAGGCTGAGGCCGCTGGAGCAGTTGCTGGTTTTCTTATTAGCTGTGACAGCAACACATTGGTTGCGGATGTCGCTACTGCAAACACGAACAGTTCAAAGGCAACATACGCCATAACTGCAAGTAGTTGTGGTGCAACTGGAGCTGGAACCTTTACGATTACAGCAACAGCTGACAATACTGCTGTGCCAGCAGGTTGTGACTCTACGACAATTTCAGCTACCGGAGTAACATTCTTGGGTACTTGTATCTAGTATTTTCTAGTGCAGTATAAAGAATACAAGAGAAGTCCCGCCTTTTTTAGGGCGGGACTTTGTTTTTCTCTGTTTCTCCAATATAATACAGATATGTTTTTCTCTCTTGCGTATTTTTTTGTCTTCGGTCTCATCATAGGAAGTTTTTTGAACGTGCTCATTATTCGTTTGCGAGACGCTGAAACAATTTTGGGACGTTCGTTTTGTCGGAGCTGCAAGCATCAGATACGTTGGTACGACAATATTCCTCTGGTAAGTTTTATACTGTTACGTGGGACGTGCCGTGACTGTGAAGAGAAGATTTCGTGGCAGTATCCAGTAATTGAAGCGGTTACGGGTATCCTGTTTGCTCTCATTGGGTATTTTTTCTTTTCCTGGAGTGATCCTCGAGCTATCTTGGAAACCGTATGGCTCCTTGGTTTAGTGAGTATACTTATTACCCTTTCTGTGTATGACATTCGGCATCTTGAGATTCCGGTTTCTCTTTTAATCATTGGTGTAGTGTGGACTTTTCTTTTCCTCTGTATACATCTTTTCTTCTTTGAGTACGGACTTCCTCTTTGGTGGACTCGGCTTGCGTTGGGAGTGTTTGGTGGTTTGGTTGTGGGATTTTTCTTTTTCTGTTTGGTCTGGTTTTCGAAAGAGACTTGGATGGGCTGGGGAGATGTATGGCTTGGGATGTTAGCAGGCCTTGTAGTTGGACTGCGGCTTTCTTTCTTTATGCTGACGCTTTCTTTTGTACTCGGGGCGGTCATTGGGATCACACTCCTTGTGTTTTCCAAGAAGAGCTTGAAAACACAAATACCCTTTGGTCCTTTTTTGGCTCTTGGGATACTTCTGACACTTGTTTTGTCTCAGGCAGTACCAGACATGCTCCGATTCTTTCTCTATTAGAGGATTGTTTGTTACAATAAAGAAAAGAAATACCAATATTTTTGTTTGTTATGCAAAGATTCGGAAAGTCAGTTCGAGCCTTTACGCTTATTGAATTGCTTATCGTTATATCTATTGTAGGTGTGGTAAGCGCTGTTGTTTTGACGAGCTTTAGTTCTGGACAAAGAAATCGAGAGCTTGAGGTAGGAGCGCGTGAATTTGCAACTGTTGTACGTGAAGCGCAAAATTATGCTCTCTCTGGGAAAAAACTTCCTGGAGGTGGAGACCCATGTGTTTTTGGAGTAGCGTGGGGCGGGACAAGTTACAATATTATCTACAAAGATGAAGCTGGATGCGGACTCTCCGCTGTTACAACTCTTTCGAGTCATACGCTTCAGAGAGGGGTAGCGTTTTCAACACCAAGCTCGTCTTTCTTTTTTACATTGCCACACGCCAATCTTTCACCTACACCAGGAGGGGGGAGTTACGGGATAACTGTAAGAAAGGGAGGTCAGTCTCGGACGGTTTGTGTCTATACAAATGGGAGTGTCACTGATGTTTCTGGATCAACTTGTCCATAGAATATATGCGTTTTTTAAAGCAGAAATTCTTTTCTCGGAAGCTTCCTGCCTTTTCTATTGTTGAGGCACTCTTTTCCATGGTTGTTTTGACCGTAGGTCTCTTGTCTACAACGCTTATTGTTGCGAAGAGTCTTTCTTATTCTTTTGATACGAGAGATACGATTATTGGAATTCAGCTCGCTCAGGAAGGCGCAGAGCTTATCCGAAACTCACGGGATAATGATTTCTTGCTTGGAAATGAGGGGTTCACGCAATTTTCAAATTCGAAACATTGTCGAGCAAGCTATGATGATGATCCGGCATCGACCTTGGATTGTAATAGTAGTCAGGGAGGCGCGAGTCGATATTCCTTAGTTCAGAGCGGAGGGTTTTATAAACATACTGGAGCAACGGGCCACTTTTCCCGCTATATTTACGTAGATCTTCAGAATGTCGCGAGTGATCCCTCGGCGCATATTCTCAGTTTTGTATATTGGGATTGGACGGCAGGAGGATTTCCTTCTTTTATTCCGAGTAACGGAGATCCAAGTGGGTGTACATTGCAGAATAAGTGTGTGTACACAGAGTCATATCTTACCAGTTGGAAAAACTAGTATGTTGCTATTGAGACGAAAAACTTTTCGAGGATTCAGTTTAGTGGAAGTGATGGTGTCACTCGCGCTTTTTTCAATTCTTATGGTAGCTACCTCGCAGATATTTGCGAGTTCATTTTCAA
>JBBTWC010000004.1:0-1937 GCA_038062975.1 Patescibacteria group bacterium
TACTTTCACTTCAAAATCTTTCTCCTACCCGCTATGTCATCGACCACTCTGTACCGAAAGTATCGCCCAAAAAACTTTGAAGAAGTCGTGGGACAAAAAGCTATTGTTTCCGTCCTCACAAACGCCCTGAAATCTGGCCGTGTTGGCCAGGCGTATCTCTTTACCGGACCACGTGGCACCGGAAAGACAACGCTCGCGCGCTTGTTTGCTAAAGCAGTAAATTGTTCGAATCGAAAGGGAGCAGAGCCGTGCGGAAAATGCCCGCACTGCCTTCTTATGGCAGAAGGACGGTCTCTCGATATCATGGAGATTGATGCCGCCTCACATACTGGCGTCGATAACATTCGAGAACTTCGTGAAACAGTCCACCTTCTCCCAACAGTTGGTTCTCATAAAATCTATATCATCGATGAAGTCCACATGCTCTCTATCGGAGCTTTTAACGCTCTGTTAAAGACCCTCGAAGAGCCTCCTGCGCATGTAATCTTTATTCTTGCTACTACTGCTCTTCAAAAAGTCCCAGATACTATTATTTCTCGCTGTCAGCGCTTTGATCTCTCTCGTTTTCCAGTTAAAAACATCATCGAAAAATTAAAGAGGATTGTCAAAGAAGAAAAACTGAAAATCGACGATACCGTACTCGAAATGATTGCTCTCGCAGCTGAAGGTGGGATGCGGGATGCTGAATCACTTCTCACTCAGGTAACCTCTCTCAGTGAAGGAGTTATTACCGAAGAAGCAGCCATCGAAATTCTTGGAACAAGCCGCAAAGAAGACGTCCTTCAATTACTGGAACTTCTTGTTTCTGAAGATCTCCCGGAAAGTCTTGGTTTCATCCGTACGCTTTCACAAGACGGAAGAGATTTAGCGGTATTTGGAGGAGCTCTCCTTCATATGCTCCGTGATCTTCTGTTAGTTTCTGCAAACAAAGAATACGCTTTAGCGACTTTGGATCATCTCACCGACACTCAAGGTCAAGCACTGGTAGAACTTGCCAAGAAACTGACTCCTGAAGAAATTATTCAAATGATGGAATACTTCCAGGTAGCGCAAGTAGCCAGTAAGACATCTGTCATAGCTGAACTTCCTTTAGAAATTGCTATCGTGAAGATACTTTCGCAAAAAAATCCTGTACATACTCCTCCTCGTCCACCAGAAACGCCCCCCACGCCTTCCGGCACACCAATCACAGCCAAGCAAGAGTCCGCTCCCGTAAACACCCCACAAGAAACGACCCTGCCAAAAAAAACTGAACCAAAAACAGCCACAAAAATAACAAAAGAAATTGAAGCCGAAGATTTATCAGCATTCTCTCCTGTTGATATCGAAGCCGTACGTCAAAATTGGCAGGCTATTTTAGATACCGCCAAGGGACTAAACGCCACCCTGACGCTTGCCCTCTCTACAGCCTATCCAGCGGAAGCAGAGAATGGGACTCTCGCTATCACAGTAAAATATCCTTTTCATAAAGAACGCTTGGACGAAAAAGCTACTCAATTGACACTGAGGGAAGCGTTTGATACGATTTTAGGGCAAAAAATTCGGTTCAAGATCGTTCTCACGAGCGAGCCTGCCAAAGAAGATGACGCGTCAAAAAGTGATTTTCTCGGCAACCCCCTCATTAACCAGGCCATGGAAATGCTTGGTGGCCGTGCGCTCTAATTTTTTGTGAGATCTGGGGAGTAGCCAAGCGGTAAGGCAGGGGCCTTTGAAGCCCCCATGCGAAGGTTCGATCCCTTCCTCCCCAACATACACAAACAAAAAGGTCCCTTCAGGGGCTTTTTGTTTGTGTTATGATGAAAGAGATCGAACAAGGAAAGGGGTCGGGAAAACACCTGTTTGCCCGTTCGGGGTGACCGAATCTTCGAGGGCTAGAGGGCGGAAGCCCTATAGAACGCAGTGAAACGAGCAGTGAGATTTCCCTTTCTCCCCAACAA
>JBBTWC010000004.1:2037-5928 GCA_038062975.1 Patescibacteria group bacterium
TATGGGTGAAATTAAACGCGACTGGGATTTATTATCAAATGAACAGCGTCGCTTAACCATAGACGCCATTATTACCTATTTCAAAGAAGAGCTCGATCAAGAAATAGGCATTATTTCAGCTGAACATATTCTTGATTTCTTTCTCCGAACGACAACAAGTGCAGTGTACAACAGGGCTCTCGATGATATGAAACCGTTCCTCGAGAAGAATCTTGAAAGCACCTTTTTCGATATTGACGTTCACTTACGGAAAACGGAACTCTAAAAAACTACTTTTTTCCTGAAGCAGCGGTTCCAGCAACAAAACCCGTGGTCCAACAAAGCTGGAGACTATATCCACCAGAAGGGCGATCGATGTTCAAAACATCTCCAACAATATATAGATTGGGATACAAACGTGATCGCATACTCTGGAAATCTACTTCCTCGAGCGCTACTCCTCCGCTCGTCACAATAGCTTTATCTTCACCTAAAAGCCCGGTGACCGTGAGAGGGAGATTTTTTACAATGTGCACCAGCGCTCTTCGCTCCTCTCGACTCACACTGTGTACCGGAGTTTCTCCGTCTATGTTTGCAAGTTGAAGCAATACCGGGATACAAAGCGCTTGCACAAATCCATCCAGACTGTTTTTCACCTGCTTATTTTTCTGACCCTCAAAAAGTGCCTGTACCTGCTTATCAAGATCACCCACACTTACCTTGGGCATAAGATCTACTGCAATAACTACTTCTCCGTACTGCAAAAATTCTCCAATACCCTTACTCATATTGAGAGCTAAAGGGCCACTTAATCCAAAATGCGTAAAGAGTATCTTTCCACTCTTACTCTCTTGCTTCTTTCCATTCTGAAAAACAGTTATCTTGGCTTCCGAAAGACTCATTCCTGAGAGCGAATGCGCCCACGTTTCACGTACTCGGAGTGGAACAAGCGCAGGATTTGGCTTGATAACCGTATGTCCAATTCTTTTCAAAAAGCGAAACCCGTCTCCGGTTGATCCGGTTTCTGGTCGAGACTTTCCTCCGGTTGCCAAGATATAAGACTCTGCTTCAACAACTTCTCCACTTTTGAGACGAACGCCTACTACTCTCCCTTCTTTTGTTTCCAGAGAGGCGACTTCAGCATTCGACTGTACAACTACTTTACCCTGACGCATATACCCTACCAATACGTCCCAGACAGATTGAGCACTATTGCTCACAGGGAAAACACGCTTCTCGGCCTCAATTTTTGTCGGCATTCCATGCTTCTCGAAGAAATCCAGAGTATCTTGCACGCCAAAACGAGAAAGTGGCGAAAATAAGAACTTGGTTGCGTCCTTAAATTTCCCGAGAAAGATATTACGATCAAATTCAGCATTCGTCACATTGGAACGCCCACCACCGGTTATCAAAAGCTTCACTCCAAGCGAGGTATTTTTTTCCAATAGCAAAACACGAGCACCACATTCTGCTGCTCTTCCGGCTGCCATCATACCGGCTGGCCCACCCCCTATAATTACTACATCGTATTGTTTTGTCTGCATTGAGTCAGAAAGATAATCAAATACCACCATATCACACCTCTCTATTGTACCCTATTCCAAGAGCGATTTTTTTTGTATACTGTGTATGAAAGCCAAGTAAACACCTTTATGCAGACATTTAGCGAACGCGTACTCAAAATTGCCCTTTCCATACCCAAAGGTCGTGTTACTACCTATGGTCGAATTTCACGTGCTGCAGGAGGTGGCGGAATGGCCGCTCAAAGTATCACAAACATCCTCGGAAAAGCCTACGATCAAGGAATGACCACTATCCCCTTTCATCGCATCGTCTACGCTGACGGGCACATTTGGATAGACCCAAAACATCGAAAAAAGCGCTTAGCGCTCTATAAACAAGAAGGAATCGAAATAGACGAAAGAGATCGTATCAAAAACTTCAGAGACATCTTGCTTGAATTCAACTAATTATGGCTGACTCTATTACCGATTTTATCGCTCGCTTCTTAAAGCCGATCTTGTTACCAGCGGCACGGGTTCTTGCTCGTCCGAAGAAAGGCGCTACCTGGCAGTATGAGGCAGTCATTGTAGGAACTGCCCTTATCCTTGTTGCCCTCTTTACCTCTCCCTCGTGGAACGCAGTCCTCGGAAGCGCTTCTTCACTCAAAGAATTTGCTATTATCTGGCTTTCTGCAGCAGCTGTTTTTGGATCGTTTTTGCATGCTCAAGTAGGCACCTACATGGCCGAAGATATGGGAAATACTGAAAAGCCCCTCACGGAATGCTATACCAAATTAGGAGAGTATTGGGTATACAAAGAAATTTTCTGGTTCCTTGTTTTTTTCATCAGTGGCGCCTATCCAGCTATCGCCGGAAATATTATCTTCCTCATCTTTCCAGCCTGGAGAAAAATTTACAAAGAAGAACGAAAAATGCTAGCAAATACGGTAACATAATTCCGCGATCGCGGAATTATGTTACTTTTCTCATTAAAGAACTTTCTCTATGCACAAAGAACACAAAAAAATTCTTGCGGAAATAAAAAAGCAAAGCGGTAACGGCACGACTCTTTCGAAGAAAGAAAGCTATCTTTTAAGCGGACACTTTTATTACGATGTCTCAGTGCCGCTCCGAAAAAAGATTGCCAAAGAGTGGTTTGTAAAAAATAAAGATATCGCTCCAAAAGAATTTCTTCTGATGATTGATAGCTTGTACAGTGGGAATTCTCATGAGGAGAAAAATACCGCAAGTAATCTTTTAGGCTTCTCTCCTGAAAAGAGATCTACGATAAGCATAAAGCGTATTGATACCTGGCTGAACGAGCTTGCTGGGTGGTCAGAAATTGATAGCCTTTGTTACAATGTTTTTACTGGAGAAGAACTGCTTCACAAATGGTCTCTGTGGGAAAAATTCCTCCACAAACTCTCCCATGATACAAATCTTAATAAAAAAAGAGCGTCTCTTGTTTTCTTAGCCGGCGCTGTCTCTTACTCACAAGATCCGAGACTCCTGCAACTCTCCTTTACCCTCACAGAGAGACTCAAATCTCACAAAGAGATTATTATTACCAAAGCCATATCCTGGCTCCTTCGAAGCATGGTAAAGTATCATAAAAAGGAAGTTTCAGAGTATATCAAAGAGAACCAAAATACCCTTCCAAAAATTGCCATTCGGGAAACTACCAGAAAAATACAGACCGGAAGAAAGTAAACTGTATTCTAACTACAAAAACATGAAAATCTATTTTGCCGGTTCAATACGTGGAGGTCGAGACGATCAAGAAATGTATCTCAAACTCATTGAAAAGCTCCGGACCTATGGAACTGTCCTTACGGAACATATTGGAGACAAATCCTTAAGTAACCTTGGCGAACAAGAAGTGAAGAACGATTTCATCTATGAGAGAGATATGAGCTGGGTAAAAGAATCAGATGTTATCGTAGCGGAATTGACCACCCCGAGTCTCGGAGTTGGATTTGAAATTGGTCAGGCACAAGCCATGGAAAAGCCTATTTTAGGCCTTTACCGGACAACAGAGGGGAAAAGGCTCTCTGCCATGATGTCAGGCAATAGCTATCTACAGATTCGAGAGTATACTACCCTTGAAGACATCGATGCAATTCTTTCTGATTACTTTAAAAAGTAAGAATATGAAAATAACAAAATTTGGACACTGTTGCCTATTGATTGAAGAAGGCGATCTTCGCCTCTTAACGGATCCAGGAGACTACAATAAAACTCCGGATGTCGAAAACCTGGATGCTATTTTAGTTACCCACGAACACGGTGACCATCTTCATCTTGATGCGCTACGGAAAATTCTCGAAAAAAATCCTACCGCCCAAGTCATTACGCACCAAAGTGTCGGGAAAATACTCTTTGATGCCAATCTCCCCTACACACTCATATC
>JBBTWC010000004.1:6028-21435 GCA_038062975.1 Patescibacteria group bacterium
CTTTTTCCGTCTACATGTTTTATCGTAAGAGTGCTCATATCAATACCATCCAAACAACGAGCATTCAGCGCAACAACCTCTTTTCCATCTGGCCCTGATCCACGACCAAATGATTGCACTCCACAGATAGAACAAAAGAGATGGGCGATTGCTTTTTTGTTGAAACGATACTCCGTCAAACTTTCTTCACCAGAAAGAAGCTGAAATTGATCTGCTGGAACAAAAGCCAGCAGAAACCCTTTTTTGGCACAGTGAGAACAATTGCAGTCCATGACCTCGGAAAGATCGGCCTCTACTTCATACTTCACCGCTCCACAATGACACCCACCAGTATATTTGGTCATACGCTACACATAATTACAGATTTTTCTTATAGTATAATAGTACTATGCTGCCACAAAAAAGAGCAATTTTCCGTTTTCTCAAGTACTCAATAGTGGGTGGCTCCACCTTCCTCTTTGATCTTGCTCTTCTCTACGTCTTGGTAGACATATTCCATCTCGACCCTATTCTCTCGGCGGGAGGCGCGTTTCTCATCGCTGTATCTATTAACTACCTCATCAGCCGTCGCCTTGTCTTTCGAGGCACCAAACGAACACTTCACACGGGCTACGGTATCTTTCTCCTTATCACCGGAATAGGCGCAGCTGTCGTAATGGGTCTCATGGCCCTCTTTGTAAATGTTTTTGATTGGTCCCCGCTTCCCTCACGTGTTGCCATTGCTCTCGTAGTCGGAATATGGAACTATCTTATGAATCTGTATGTAAATTTTCGGGTAGCGGGAGAATATTACTCTGGAGAGAGAAACTGAAGTATCGCGTCTGGAGTACGAAGAAAACGAATATTTCCAACATCTCCCTCTACTCCTCCGCTATATTCACTCTGTACCAAAAAATATTGCAGTTCCGGATGGGCACTCTGTAACGTTACAATCTCTTCTAGAGAGTCGTCTACAAACCAATCCCCTGCTTGTAGCCCCAAAGTTTCCAAGGTGGCAAGCTTACTTCCCTGACAGATATATACTCCTTCAAAAACATCTTCCATCCCAGATTGACGGAGCTTCGTCTTTTGCGTCTCTTCACCACCTTTTGTTAACAGGAGCAACTGACAACCTGATTGCTTCAAGAAATGGAGCGCTTTACGAGTATCCTCTGAGATATATTTGGAAAAGTTTTTCCCTGTAAATTCTTCATAGAGAACAAGTGCTCTCTTCGTATCAAAGTGCTTTTCCTTTTTTTCTATCAATTTACAGTGCAGAAAGAAATTATACCCTCCTCCTGTTATTTCCAGATGCTCTTTGTAAGTATCGAGAATATTTCCCGAAGAAGCTCCACTTCGGAGAAGTAATGCAAAAAGGTCGGATTTAAATTCCGTAGTATCAAAAATCGTATGATCCAAATCAAAGACTATTTTCATACCCTCAGCATAGCAAATATATCGGAAAAGAAGCAAAAAAGGGTATTCTTGACTTGAATACAGGAGGAAGATAAAATGGAGAATGTCTTTGGGCAAGAATAAATATTTATATACACGTTTATGTCACACGCAATGATTAATCAAGAAGTTCCTCAGGTAACTTTCAAAACTCGTGTTCGGGATGAGGCCGTTGGAGGAGAAAATCCTTACCGCTGGCAAGACCTCACAAGCGATGAGATTTTCAAAGGAAAGAAAGTGGTTGTATTTTCGCTTCCAGGAGCCTTTACTCCAACCTGCTCATCTACGCATGCTCCAGGCTTCGAAGCAAAGTACGACGAATTCAAAGCTCTCGGAATTGATGAAGTTATCTGCCTCTCTGTAAACGATGCTTTTGTTATGAAGCAGTGGGCTGATAAACTCGGTATCCAGAAAGTCTTTATGCTTCCAGACGGAAACGCAGAATTTACCAAGGCTATGGGAATGCTTGTAAAGAAAGAAAATCTTGGATTCGGTGATCGTTCTTGGCGTTACAGTATGTACGTTGATAACGGAGTCGTGAAAGAACTCTTTTCAGAAGAGGGTCAGGTTGATAACTGCGAAGACGATCCTTTCTTGGTCAGCGACGCTGATACAATGCTTAATTACCTCAAAGGTCTCAGTCAATAAGAGATTGCCATACTTCAAAAAACTCCCTGCAAAAGCAGGGAGTTTTTTTATTCTCATTGGACATTCTTCTCCCCCTTTGGTTTTATGCGGAATATTCTATCATCTCCAGCTTTCATACTGCCACGACCGTCGCGATTACTCGTCAGAAAATACAGTGCGCCATCAGGACCCTCTACAACGTCCCGAATACGACCGTACTCAATATTCTTCATCTTCTCACTCTTTTGTATACTTCCATCACTTCCAAGAGTAGCCTGCATAATACCTTCTCCTTTGAGCATGGAATAGAAAAGTTTCCCAGTAAACTGCGGTATCGTATCTGACGCATAAAAAGTCATCCCAGCAGGCGCGATTGCCGGAGTAAAAAGAAGGAGCGGGACTTCGGTACCGGCGCGCTTCTTTTCATGAGAAACAAGTGGCCAGCCGTAGTTCTTTCCCTTTTCAATACGATTAATCTCATCCCCTCCAGCTGGACCATCAAACACCGTTGGCCCATGCTCTGTTTCGTACAACCGGCCTGTCTCTGGTTGCCAAGCAAGCCCCTGCGCATTTCGATGTCCATACGTCCATACAGGACTTCCAGAAAAAGGATTGTCCTCTGGAATACTTCCATCTGCATTTATACGCAGTGTTTTTCCTCCAAGATTCTGTATATCTTGAGCAATATTTTTATCAGTAGCATCTCCAGTTGTTATGTACAGCTTTCCGTCTGGGCCAAACTTCATACGAGATCCAGAATGATACTTTGCTGCAGGAATATCATCGATCACAACAAAGGGATCTTCAAGAGCTTTCCCTGTATCTCGAAAACGCATAACCTTGACTACAAGATTACCGCTCTGCATATATGCTAACGAAGTATAGAGAAGATGATTCTCTTTATACCCTGGATCTACAGCAAGACCCATCAAGCCCTCCTCAGAATTACTCACGACTTCCGAAAAAACATGCAGTGATTCTTTTTGAAGAACGCCTTTCTCAACAACCCGAATTCTTCCAGGGCGTTCTGTCACTAACATCCTCTCGGAAGAAGTAAACACGAGGCTCCAAGGAACTTCTAGGCCTTTTACAACTTCTTCAATTTCTGTTTCAATACTCTTCTTTGAAGAAGAAGTAACCCCCTCTTTGTCCTGCAAAACTTCTCCTTCTTGATCCTTTTGAAGACCTTCTGGGACAAGAGCCAGATACTGCACCAAAAATACAGCTCCGAGCAATACAGCTCCGAAAAGAATACCCCCGAAAAAAAATTTTACACGAGAAGATGGAACCATACGAGAGCGTTTCTCTCAGTATACTCCAAAAAAAATAAAGTTGTTTTAGAGGTCGTTCCCTGTATAGGAAAGATTGAAACTCTTATTAATCAAAGGGAAGTCCGGTACAACATCTTTTGTCACAACATATGGGAACACCTGCCAATTCAGGAATGAGGTATCACGCACCTTCACTCGCTCAATCTCACCCGTTTTTCCAGTCACCACGAGATACACGATGTCTCCTCGAAAGCCTTCTGTAATACCCACTCCGTAGGCATTTACTGGAAGTGCTCCTGGCGTGTTCATGATTTCTCCTCCCTGCTGTGTAAGGAGTGTCAAAGCCTGATTGAGAATTCGGAAAGACTGATGTACCTCACGAACCCGAACTCGAAAACGGGCATAGACATCGCCAGTTTCTTCCGTCGGAATCGAAAACTGAAGCATATCGTATCCAGCGTAGGGATAATCAGCCCGAGCATCTATGGCAACCCCACAGGCACGGAGAGCTACACCGAGAGCACCGTGATCCTTTCCAATCTGTACGTCCAAAGTTCCTGCTCCCCGGAGACGATTCAAGACAGAAGTACTTGTCATAGCTACTTCGATCACCTCACGAAAATCACCTTCCAATACCTCTAAGTCCTCATGAAGCTCATTCACTGTTTCTCGATCCACGTTTGCAGTTACACCTCCCAGCACAACAACGCCTCGGAGAAATCGATGCCCTGAGAGTTTCTCATTCCACTGCATGATCCGTTCACGTAAACGCGTTCCATGGCTTCCTCCAAAACTGAACCCTGTGTCGAGCATCATGAACCCGAGATCATTGAAATGATTTGCGAGACGCTCAAGTTCGGCATATAACGTACGAAGAAGTTTCGCTCGCTCAGGGACTTCTGTACCACTCATTGCTTCCAAAGCCTGACAAAAAGCGAGCGCATGATGAAATGAGCTATCACCAGAAATACGCTCTGAAAGCTTCAGTTTCTTTTCCAAGGGCAGGTTTTCAAAAAGCTTCTCTGTCCCTTTATGGACATATCCAAGTCGTGGTTCCAGACGCAAAATTTCTTCGCCCAGAACACTGAAACGGAAATGCCCTGGCTCAATAATGCCCGCGTGCACAGGCCCTACTGGAATTTCATACACTCCCTCTCCTCCGAACTTCTGAAACTCTGGTTCCACTCGCTCTTTCGGCATTTCCACTTTCGTATTCCAAGCAAAATCTTTACGGAGTGGATATACATTCTCCGTATAATTCTCTTGATGTAAAATGATGCGCTTGGCATTCGGATGACCCTTTGGAACGAGACCGAAGAAAGAAAAGATTTCCTGCTCGTACACCGAGAACTCTTGGTCAAAAGGAGTGAGCGACGTAAAAGCACTCTCATCTTTGCTTACAGAAATAAAGGGAATAAGAAAAATATTCTCTTTTGGAACACCAAAAACATAGTGGATGCGAAACACACCTTCCTCTATGCGATTATCGGTAGCAGCAACTGTTTTCAATGGCAAACTATGATCATTCTTCAGGTTGAGAATGACACTTTGGAGATCGGCTTCAGGCACACGAAACACATAGGCATTCCCCTGTCGGGTTGGTGCATACCTATCTAAGCCATACTGAGAGAAAAGAGTTGCGTATTCAGTCATAAGAGAATATTTTACTTTTGGAGAAATCCCGAAGCTGCTGCACGAATCAGAGTATCAAGTGTTTCCGGAAAATGCCACGAAAGAACAATAATAAGCGCAGCCAAGAGAAGAACCGGTACCTGCGTAAAAAGATTTGCCTCGCCTGGATGCATACCCTCTGGTAATGGGCCAAAGAATATCCTGTTTACATGCGTAAAGAATCCAAAGAAAACAAGTGCCAAAAGAAAAAGAATAACTCCTACCAAGACCATGAATTGCCCTGTTCCCGCAGAAAGAATAAGCAACTTACTCGTAAAGATTCCAAACGGAGGAAAACCAGTAATCATCAAGAATCCTCCGAAGAATAAGACACCAGAAAGTGGCAACGCCTTTCCGACTCCCGAAATATTCTTCAGCTTTGTTGTACTGTACTTAAGGAAGATATTTCCTGCCAAAAGAAACAGTAAGGACTTTGCGAGTGCATGATAGAGCATATGGAGAAGTGCTCCAAAAATACCGATCCCTCCGAATCCGAATCCCAGAGCCAAAATTCCCATATGTTCAATACTCGAGTAAGCCAAGAGACGCTTGTAATTCTTTTGAATAAAGATAATGAGAGCGGCTACCACGATTGAAAAGACTCCAAAGAATATAAGGAGCTGACTCGTAAAGGTATCCAGAAGCGCTCCATCAGCCACTTCTTTGAAACGGAGAACAGCAAAAAAGGCAACGTTGAGAAGGACTCCTGAAAGAAGTGCAGAGATAGGCGAAGGCGCCTTACTATGAGCATCAGGAAGCCACGAGTGGAGCGGCGCCAAACCAATCTTTGTACCGTATCCAACCAAAACAAAAATGAAAGCAATCTTCACAGCCAAAGGATGCATACTCGGAGCAAGAGTTAAGAGCTCATTCCAACTCAGCATTCCGGACTTTTCTTCTGGCAAAGCAAGGAACATAAGTGTTCCCAAAAGCCCCAAAAGAAGACCAAGAGAATTCAAAAGAAGATACTTCCATGCCGCCTCTGTAGCCGAAGGTTTGTTGTAAAAACTAATAAGAAAGGCGGTCGCAAGAGTCGTAGCCTCAATAGCAATCCACATAACCACCGGATTGACTGTTCCAACCGCGAGATACATCGCAAATAAAAACAACTCAAAGAGGATAAAATACTGTCGCACCCGACGCGGACCAATGATGCCCTTCGCTACTTCGGCTCGCAAATATCCGATCGAGTAGAGACTTACGAAAAATCCAACCAGAGAAATGATGAGCATCAAAAAGGAGCCCAGAGCATCGACTGCAAACAAAGACGAGGCCTGCACCTTTCCGGTTTCAAGCACGTGTGGAATAAGCAGAAGTCCGAGACCAAGTTCAATACCACAAGCCAAAGCGATCACTTTCTCGATAAGGCGCGTTCTTGAAGCCGGAAGAAGCGCAATAAAGAGAGCGGCAAGGAAAGGAGTAGCAATGAGATACGTAAGTAACATAGCAGTAGTCGAAAATTAATCTTCCCGGAGATGGGTCAGGCGGCTTACATCGAGTGACTTAAATTGGCGATACATCATTGAGATAAACGCAGTTGCAATAACAATCCAAATTACAATATCAAAAATAATTCCTACCTCAAGTGCTATTGGCTGCTCAAGACCTATAAAGGAAGCCAGAAGAACAATCGCATTCTCCAAAGCCAGAATACCAATCATCTGAGAGAAAGCTCCGCGTCGATTAATGAGAAGAAAGATAGCCATAAACACACTGGCGAGACCAAGTGAGATAGAGCCGAGCGCCTCTGGAGCAAGAACTCCTAACGGAAGAAACGTATTAGAATAGGAAAAGAGTACCAAAAGAAGAAGCACAAACAGCGTAAGCGGCACTGAAAGATAATTATTGGCTGACTGTTGCGCACTGAACCGACGGAGGAGTCGCGCAAAAAAGATTGGCGCAACAATACTTTTGATAACCAGAGTCAAAACACCAATCCACAGAAGGCTGTGCTCCCCTTCTACCAAACCAACGCTAAACAAAAGGACTCCGACTGAAAGAGACTGGAGAAAATATAAACGAATAATATTCGTATTACTCTTCACCAGATGCATTCCAATAACCGCGATAAATGCGATGAGATCCAGGAAAAAGAAAAATTGTGCGAAATGCTCAAACATACAATAAATATCAGAAGGTAATAGAAATTGCGAGCGCAATCACCCCAAGAACAAATGAGGTGAGCAAAAGATCCGGAACACGAAAGATACGAAACTTCGCCATCGTAGACTCAAGGAAAGCAATACCAAAAAGAAGTATCGCTGATTTACCAACCACAAGGAGCGTAGATACCAGGAGACCAGAAAAAGAATCATACGAAAGCGACACTCCCCATGGGAAAAAGAGATTTACAGCCAAAAGAATAAAAATGAGAAGCTTGTTGGCAGCTGCCCACTCCATAAGTGCGAGACGCTTTCCGGAGTGCTCAAGGATCATGGCTTCGTGGATCATAGTAAGCTCAAGGTGAGTAGCCGGATTATCTACAGGAAAACGGGCATTCTCTGCTAGAAGTGCGATTATAAAGGCCAAAAAGGCTATCAGGAGCGGGAAAAGAGCCTGAAGTGGCAGATACTGTAGATTCCCAACCATAGCCACGACGTTGCCACTTTCTGCTGTCACAGATACCGCGAGGAGTGAGAACAGGAGCCCGGCTTCAGCTAACGCCGCTACCATCATTTCACGACTCGATCCAAATCCTCCAAAAGCGCTTCCAGTATCCATACCGGAAAGTGCCAAGAAAAAAGTCATGAGCGCAAACAAATAAATAATCACCAGAAAATCACCCGCAGGCAGGAAAGAGAATGATGGAAGAAAATCAAGCGCTACCGGAACAGCAGCAATGACCGGGATGCTCGCCCCGATAAGAATCGTGATTGCAAATATGAGGTACGGGGAAAAGCGGAAAATCCAAGAAGCATCTTCCGAAATAACCTCGTCTTTTTGAAAAAGCTTCCAAAGATCTCGGTACGGTTGAAACACTGAAGCCCCAACACGATTCTGCATCCGAGCCTTCACCTTGCGAATAAACCCAATGCCAAGTGGGGAAAGTGCTGGAACGATAAGAAGTTGAAAAATAAAGAGGAGAGTATTCATAGGAGGTTTATACGTGAGTCGCCCACAAAAGGAGAATAATAAGCGTCAAAAACAAATACAAAATATACATATTCACATTTCCACTCTGAATACGGCGAGCCTGACTTGCAAGAAAATGAAGTACAACACCAATCGGCTGGTAAATACCCTTTCGATACGGATCACTCATGCTCGTCCTTATTTCTTGAGACTTAATGAAGTATCGCATATCTTCATCATGGTATTCCACCGTAGACTGTCTGGTTGGGCGCAAAATTCCACGGAAAATAGTCACCAGTGATCGAGAGAAGCTTCCGCTCGTAATTTCTCCACGTGGACCAAGAGGGGTACCGCAATCCCACGTCGGACCAACCACTATCTTTCGAGAACGCGTCACAAACCAAATAGCACCAAACGAAAGAAGGAACACGAGACCAAGAAGAAGAGCAATGGACTCCAGAGGAAGAATCGCTGCGAAATCCGCTCGCGCCTGAATAAACTCAGAAAACGGAAACTGGAGAGTTACTGGTCGTATCAAACCGATACTCGCAATAATAGCAATAAGGGATGCGACCACGGTTGTAGCGTTTATACCCAAAAGAAATGAGAGAAGGGCCAGGATACCCATCGGCAAGAGCATGAATACCGACACCTCTTTCGCATTCTTTGCTTCTTCTGTTCGAGGACGAGCCAAAAACGTAGCTCCGAATGTTTTTACAAAACAAGCAGCAGCAAGACCGCTTGTGAAAACAAGGCTGCCAATAGCAATAAAGAATACTACCTTTATAATCATCTCAGCTGACGTCATGCCGATAAAGAGCGATTGAAAGGTAAGCCATTCACTCGCAAAACCATTAAAAGGAGGAAAAGCGGAAATAGCGAGTGATCCAACCAAGAAAAATCCTGCAGTGAAAGGTAAGAGCTTGATCAGGCCTCCATAGGATTCCATATTCCGCGTACCAGTAGCCTCGACTACTGATCCCGCTCCCAAGAAAAGAAGAGACTTGAAAATAGCGTGATTGAGCGTGTGGTACAAAGCGGCCGCTAAAGAGAAAAGAGCGAAACTTTCGAGCCCAATACTAAAGAAGGTAACTCCGGCTCCAAGACCAAGAAGGATAATACCAACATTTTCCACTGTACTAAAAGCAAGAAGGCGCTTGATATCATTCTCAGAAAGAGCGTACAAAATACCAAGAAGAGCTGACAGAGAACCAATCAGGATAATAACCAACCCCCACTCCATTGGTGCACCTGGGAAGAAATCAAAGAAAAAACGAAAGAGCATAAAAAGAGCAGTCTTCACCATCACTCCAGACATAAGGGCAGACACATGGGACGGAGCAGCGGGATGAGCCTCTGGAAGCCATATGTGAAGCGGAATGATACCAGCTTTGGTACCAAAGCCAATCAAAGCTGCTCCAAAAATAATTCCTTGAATAAGTGGTGTTATGGTGCCAGTAGCTGCACGCCAGTCATCAAAGAGAAATGATCCAGTGGCTTTGTATGCAAGAAAAAAGGCGATCATGACAAATACCGTACCGAAATGAGTCATCAAAAAATAAAGGAATCCAGCCTTGATATTTTCTTCTTTCTGATTCTCGAAAACAACCAGGAAGTAGGAAGCGACTGACATCAATTCCCAAGCGAGAAGAAAAAACAAAGCATGATTGGCAATTGGAACGAGTAAAAGACTCGCGATAAACGCATTATAGAAAAAACTAAAGACTCCTAGTCTATATTTTCCATAGAAATGTTTCTGATAGCCGAAGCCATAGATACTCGCCAAAGCTGAAACAAGAGAGATAATTCCAAAGAAAAAAGCAGCTATCCCATCTAAGCGAAAGTCTAAAAGGAAATTCGGGAAAACTGTTGGGAGTGTAAAAGCAATTCCCTGACCAAAAAAGAGGACGCTTACAGAAATCGCTAGTCCCAGAAGTGAACCAAGCAGCGCGAATCCATGCCCCCAAAAACCAGCCATCTTTCCGTTGTCAGAAAAAAGACGCTCAATAAACACTGCCCCCACGCTTCCAATAAAGAAGAATGCGAACAATAACAGGACACTAGCGGGTGTTAGAAGAAATTCCATAGAGTTCTCTATTTATTCTCAGAAGATACATCTGTACTCTTCTCTGTTTCTCGAAGTATTTTCAGCAAAGAAGCCAGAACCACTTTCGGAGAAGGAGGATCCCCTGGAATCTGAAAATCAACCGGAATAACATCCGAAACACTATTCCATACTCCATAAGAATCTCGATAGACTCCTCCATCAATAGCTCCATCGCCAATAGCTACCACAATCTTCGGATCAGGTGTAGCAGCGTAGGTGCGGCGCAATCCTTCGGTCATATTTCGAGAAACCGGTCCGCTCACAAAAAGCATATCCGCGTGCCGTGGAGATGCCACAAAACGGATACCGAAGCGTTCGATATCATAATAAGAATTTGAGAGAGCCGTAAGCTCTTGTTCTTCGGCGTTACTTGATCCAGCGGCTACCTCCCGAATAGAGAGCGAGCCTTGGAAAAGCTTTTTTATAGAAGAAGAAAGTTCCTGACCCAGGGTTTCGGTATCCAACAAGAGAAGCTCCTTCTCAGGAACAACAACTTTGGCAGTCAGGGCAATCTTTCGAAGCAGACGATACATAGCAAAAAAGAAAAACAGTCGGTAGAAAAAAGATCCCCCCTCCGTATGGGAACCCTAAAATCCTACTCCCCTCCATTCATTTTGTCAAAGCCCGAGGTAGGTTGAGCCAAAGCAGCAGCCGATTCTCTTTTCTGTATTTTCCGCTCCCGTATAAATTCAATAAGTGCCGGGAGGAAAGAGAGGA
The DNA here is from genome assembly GCA_038062975.1 of Patescibacteria group bacterium. Lineage (GTDB taxonomy): Bacteria > Patescibacteriota > Minisyncoccia > Moranbacterales > UBA1568 > UBA1568. The sequence goes on from JBBTWC010000004.1 coordinate 16,928, forward strand.
AAATAATAAGAAGAATGATCGGCAAAAGGTATTTATCCACGTCGATAACACTTCCAAGGAAATACCCCGCGAGTGTCAGTCCAACAGTCCAAATGAAGGCACCGAGAATGTTATAAAACAAGAAGTCTCGGAAACGCATCTTTGCGACTCCAGCAACGATAGGAGCAAAGGTTCTTACAATAGGCATAAACCGAGCCAAAAGAATCATCTTTGGCCCATGCTTATCATAAAATTTCTGTGCCTTCACAGCGTGTGCCTTTTTGAACAGAAGAGAATCTTCACGACTGAAAATCCGCGGTCCAATCTGACGACCAAACTCATACCCAAGAAGATTTCCGAGCACTGCAGAAATAAAAAGTCCAATAAGAAGAAGTGGGAGAGAAAACAACCCGGTACCGGCAAGAAATCCAGCCACAAAAAGCAAACTGTCTCCTGGTAAGAAAAATCCAAGAAAGAGACCTGTTTCTGCAAACACAATTCCAAAGACACCAAAATATCCAATAGTCTCAACAAGAGTGATCAAATCTATACCGAAAAAATGCATACAAAATACAGCTAGAAGTTACAAAATCTATTATACGTCAAAAGAGGCATAAAAAAAATCCCTCCCGAAAGGGAAGGATTTTTTAAAAGTGAAGATTGTTTACTTCAAGGTAACGGTAGCACCAGATTCCTCAAGCTTCTTCTTCATGTTTTCAGCGTCAGCCTTTGATACTTTCTCCTTGATTACCTTTGGAGCAGCGTCAACGAGGTCCTTTGCTTCCTTCAAGCCAAGACCAGTGATCTCACGAACAGCCTTGATAACATTGATCTTCTGATCACCAGCAGCTACGAGCTCAACATCAAAGTCGCTCTTCTCTTCAGCAGCAGACTCAGCAGCAGCAGGCATAGCACCCATCATCATTGGAGCAGCAGCAGAAACACCAAACTTCTCTTCAAGAACCTTTACGAGCTCTGAAAGATCGAGCACGCTCATTTTCTCAATTTCGGCCACGAGCTTTTCAAATTTCTCAGGCACAACTACATCCTTCTTTTCTTCTGACATAACGTTTACGTTAAATATGATTACTTAAATTATTGACAAATATTAGACTGACTTCTTTTCCTCTACTGCTTTCAATACCTGCACTAAACCACTCAGATTTCCGCCCAACACGCGGACAAACGAAGCGATCGGAGCCTGGAGTGTTCCCACGAGCTGTGCTCGGAGCTCATCCTGACTTGGCAATTTCGCCAATGCTTTCACTTCAACAGCTGAGAGAGCCTTCTCTCCTAATGCCCCACCTTCGATAGAAAAGGTTGTTTCCTTATTCGCCTTAATGAAGTCAGCGATTACTTTAGCAGCAGCAACTTCATCTTGAGAAAAAGCGACACCGATCTGACCAGACAACTCCCGAGCATTCACTTCTATTCCAGCATCTTTTAATGCCAAGTTCAGAAGGGTCTTCTTGAGTACCTGCCAGCTTGATCCGCTTTTGCGAAGTTCGCGACGTACGAGAGTAATATCCTTTACAGAAACACCCTGGTAATTAGCAAATACTAATGCCTTAGAAGACTTTAACTTCTCGGTAACGTCTTGTATGATTTTCTTCTTATCCTGTTTGTTCTGCATATATACAATGTCGATTAAAAAAATCTGCGGGACAACCGCAGACTTTGAGAGTTCTTGTAACAAATACTTCTGGTGCTATCTTTTACAATTCACCGGAAAATTTGTTCCTCGTGAGGGCTTACTGTTAAGCTTTCGCTCGTTTGCCTCAGGTCTACGGACGTATTCATTTGTACCACTAGCCTACTCCTTTTCCTCTCTTCTGTCAATCCTTCCCTCAGGACCCTATGCCTTTGGAGCATCTTCAGAAACAGGAGCTTCTTCTGCAACTACTACAGGAGCTTCTTCAACTTTTTCTTCAGCCTTCACTTCCTCGACAGGAGCTTCTTCTGCAACTGGAGCTACTTCTTTTTCTACTGGACGAGGCATTTTCTTTTTCAGCTTCTTTCCCTCGATAATTCCTTCACGAATCAAAAGGTTATGTACTACTGGAGATGGCTGTGCGCCAGTACCGATCCAGTACAAAATACGATCCTTTTTCAGGATAGTAGTCTTTTTGTGCGGATCATGACTGCCCAAGATTTCCACGTGTCGCTTGTTTGGAGCCTGAGTGTGCTCCTGAAGAACAATACGATATGAAGCGCGGTTTTTCTTTCCAGTACGGTTAAAGCGGATCGTCAACATACGATATCAAGATTTTTAGAGATATACAGGAGCTATTCTAGCTCGTTTCCCAAACTTTGTCAATTGTTATTCTTTCCCCTACGCAGAGAGAACATTTCCACCCTGTCCTACCTGATCCAAACGGACCGAAAGAAGCTGGGAAACGCCGTCTTGACCCATGGTTACGCCATAGAGGAGACCAGCCTGACCCATAGTCTCACGATTATGAGTAATAGCGATAAATTGGGTATGCAGGGAGAGTTCACCAAGCATTTTCCCAAACCGACGCGAATTTGCCTCATCCAAAGCAGCTTCTACTTCATCCAGTACAGCAAATGGAGGCGGATTATGCGCAATAATAGCGAACAAAAGCGCCAAAGATGTTAGAGAGCGTTCTCCTCCAGAAAGCATCGAAAGATTCGTAATCTTCTTCCCTGGTGGACAGGCAAAAATCTCAATGCCTATTTCTGAAGTCTTTTCGGAGGCTTCGTCTTCGTCACCTTCTTCAAGATCGTCCTCTTCGCCTCGTTTTCGCTTGGAAATCTTTACTAGTTCAAGCTCAGCCTTACCACCCCCAAAGATAATTTTGAAATATTCCTCAAATTTCTTCTTGATTTCTTTAAACGCATCCTGAAACGCATGACTGATTTTCTCATCCATTTCTTTAATGACTGTTTGTAGTGAATCAATCGCTTTCTTAAGATCTTCTGATTCGCCAGAAAGAAATTCAAATCGCGTCCTCGTTTCTTCGTATTCTTCAACTACCAAAGGATCAATGGTACCAATATGTTCAACCTCTACTTTAAGACGTGAAATTTCTCGTTCCATCTTTTCGCGCTCCACCAAAGTTCCATCATATTTCAACTCTTCCGGACGTATTGAAAGTTCATCTCGAACAAGATTCACTAAATCTTCTTCACGAACCTCAACACGAGCCAGGCGTACTTTCACCTCGTTCAAACGATCCTTCTGTTGCGTCAAAAGAGATTCTTTTTCTCTCCATTCTTTCTCCTTCGCAAAGAACACTTCTCGCTGTGTACGATCTGCCTCACGTAACTGCACCAAAAGTTCTTCTGATTCCCGGATGCGCTTTTCAAGACCCGTAAGTTCAAGATTCAATTTTTCTTTTTCCTTTTGAAATGCTCCCAATCGCTCATCACTCATTTTCTTCTCTTCATCAGGAAGCATCATGGTCTGGCTCTCCTTAACCGTCTTCTCTCCAGCCTTTTCTCCAAGTTCAAAGAGTTTTTGCTTAATCACTTCAGCAAACTCTCGAATATCCTGTAAATCTTCCAGTTTCTCGGCATTTTGAATACGCGTTATCAGCTCCGCCTGATTCCCACGGATCTCCAAGAGGGCCTCTTTTACATAATCAAGATCAACAGGAACAAACTTCACAACCGTGCGTTCTTTTTGACGCTCTTCCTCAATCTGAATCTTTCCCTCCAAAACACTCCGTTCACGTATCAAAACATTGGCCTCATTTCGAATGAGAGACAACTCTTGAGCTATTGATTCTTCCTTATTCTGATGCTGCATCGACTCCGATGCTTCGGTCACTTCACGAGACAAAGTATTCGTATCTACCTCCAAATCGAAAACACTCTTTTGGAGAGTATCCCGTTCTTCTGCAAGGCTTCCCCGCTCACCCTGAAAAACACTCCATAAAAAACCATACAAAAGCTCTTGTTTTTCACGAAGTTTCAGAGCAATATCCTTACCCTGCGAAGCCTTTTCTGCCTGACGACGTAAATTTTTAAGATGCGGTTCTATTTCCAATACCAAACTATCCACCCGCATCAAATTCTCTTTCGTACTCTCCAACTTCCGGAGCGAACGATCTTTTTCAATTTGATATTGCTTTACACCAGCAGCGTCTTCAAAAATAGAACGACGCTCCAAAGGAGTGGCATTTAACACAGCATCCGACATTCCCTGCGTAATAACACAATAGCTATCCTTCCCAATACCCGCTTTGGCAAGAATGTCTACAATATCCAAAAGGCGTACCCGAGAACCATTGATCAAATATTCGCTCTCTCCACTACGAAAAATCTTGCGCGTAATTGAAACTTCGGAAAACTCGATTGGAATCCGCTTGTCCGTATTATCGAAAAACAATGTCACTGAAGCACTTCCGAGACGAGCTTTCTTGTCTGTACCAGCAAAAATAACATCTTCTGATTTTTTTCCACGAAGATTTTTCAGAGATTGCTCACCGATAGCCCAACGAATAGCGTCTGCTACATTGGATTTCCCAGAACCGTTCGGTCCAACAATAGCGGTAATGCCACAC
>JBBTWC010000004.1:21535-39192 GCA_038062975.1 Patescibacteria group bacterium
AAATTCAAACGTAAAAAAAGATAAGTCACAAAGACTTTCCTCTAGTATAGCGGTTTTCTTCTAAAAAGAAAAAGCACTGTCCGGGGAGGGACAGGCTTCTGAGGGAGCTGGTTTTCCAGCGTTATTCTTTTTTTGAAAGCGCCTACTCAGCGTGGAGACGCTGATGCAACACAATCGGAGGCTTCACCTTCTTCGGAAAGTGCTCGGCCTTGTAGAGGCGCGAATAGCGGATCGAGCAGATCCCCGCGATCACCAAAGCGATCGACTGCACCGTCGAGTAGAGTTGCACGAGCAGATAAGCCCAGGGTGCGGCCATCACCTGTTGCCAGGAAAGGAACAGTCCGAGAGCCTCGATAAACTCGAGGCAGATCACGAAGATCGTGATCAAGATAGCCAGGACTCCTGACCAGAAAGCGGCGGATACCCACACCCGACGCAAGATTCTTTTCATCGCTCACCCTCCAGAATGAATGGAATCGAGATTGATTCCATTTAAGAACTAAGTGTGGAGTATAGCAAAAAGCGGCATTCCGTCAACGCCGCTTCCATTTTCACTCATTCATCTTTCTACCAGCCCTTTTTCTCGAGTCCAATACGAGCTGCCTCACGCTGAGCCTCTTGCTTCGAAGTTCCCTCCCCTTCAGCTACGAGTTCGTCATCCAAAAACACTCCTGCCGTGAAATTCCGATCATGATCTGGTCCCCATTCTTTCATAACTCGGTAACTCGGTGTAATCCCTGTCTTTTCTTGTGCCATTTCCTGAAAACGACTTTTTGGGTCAGTGTGTAATCCCTGATCCAGTACTCCCTGAAGATGACTTAAAACATATTCTTTAATAAATTTTTTCGCAGCATCATACCCTTGGTCCAAATACAACGCACCAATAACGGCTTCCATAGCGTTCGCAATCAAATAACTTCGTGCACGCCCAGTATCTTTAGATTCTCCACGACTCATCAAAAGAAAATCCTGAAGACAGAGTTCGCGACCAATTTTCCCAAGCATATCTCCATTTACCAGTGCGGCTCGGAAGCTTGTCAGATCCCCTTCTGGATTTTCAAATGCTGAAAAAAGCTCTTCGGTGACAACAAGCTCCAATACTGCGTCTCCTAAAAATTCGAGGCGCTCATTATGGGCAAACTTATATTCCCGATGTTCATTTAAGAAAGATCGGTGCGTCAAAGCTTCCTGGAAAAGATCCGGGTTTTGTATCTCTATATTGAGAGTACTTTTCAATTTTTCGATATCAACCTGATATGGCATATATGTTGTAAAAAAAGCGCTTCCGAGAAGAGCGCTTATCCTTTCGCTTTTGAAACCTTCTTCACGGCTTTCTTGGGAGTTTTCTTGGTTTCTTTGGCAACCGTAGCCTCTTTTCCTTCTTCCTTTTTTGAGGATTTATGATTTTCAGAAACATCGTCCTTCATAGGCTCTCCCATCTCACGATAGATAGTCCCAAGTACTCCGTTAACAAAACGAGCGCTCGAGTCACTTCCAAAAGTTTTAGCGAGTTCAATAGCCTCATTAATAGCTACTTTTGGCGGCACTTCATCGTAATTTCCAAACATCAATTCGTAAATACCGAGACGAAGGATGTTGCGATCAACGATCGTTACCTGTTCCAATGGCCATTCTGGAGCACACTTTTCAATGAGCTTATCAATAGTCGATCGCTCTTTCAGTGTCCCTTCAACAAGATGCTCAGCAAAAATACTATCATCCATGCCTGGAGCAAATTCAGAGATGTTGCGCTTCAACACATCGCGTGAATGCGCGTCATCCTTGCCCTGAAAATCCCACTCAAAGAGGGACTGCATCGCTATCGATCTCTGGAGATGTCTGTTTGCCATTTTATTTTGATACTACCGAAGGAACGTTTTGATTTTTTGCGAAAGAAACTCTAAGCCTTCTTCTTCTCTTGCTTGAGCTTTGGTGTTGTCTTGATCATTTCCTTGCCCTTGTAGTTACCGCATTTTGGGCAGGCGCGATGAGAAAGCACACGAGCCTGACACTTTGGACAGGTTTGTGTATTGACCAATTCTACGTCGTATTGCTTACGAGCACGATCGCGACGGTGGCGGGTATGTCTTTGCTTCGGGAGTGCCATAACAGAATAAAAAGTAAAAATATAACGTTTTCAATCTAACACGGAGTCGACAGTTTGGCAAGAGTCACCCCTCTCTTTTAGGGGCGTCTTGGCCGAAGAACACGCGAAAACTTCCGATTCGCATTCTCTGGAATAGAAAGCTCTACCGGACGAAACGTCATCCTATGGACTGGTGAAGGACCGAGGCGTCGAAGCGCATCCATATGCACCTTTGTTCCATATCCCATATGCTGCCCAAATCCATATCCAGGGTACTGCTCCTCAAACGAAGCAAAAAACCGATCATGAGCCACTTTCGCCATAATAGAAGCTGCTGCAATGGATTTCACAAAACCATCCCCTCCTACGACCGCTTTTTGCTCAAAAGAAACATTCGGAATAAGCTGATTCCCGTCTACCAAAACAACGCTCTCTGTGCGCTCTTCACGAGGAAGTTGCTTCCTAAGCATGGTATACGCCCCCTTCATAGCCAGAAAGGTTGCCTGAAGAATATTGAGCCGATCAATCACTTCATTACTCGCTACACCAATACCTACGTAAAAATGCTCTTCTATAAAAGAAGACATTTCTTCCCTTTGTTTTGGAGATAATTTTTTTGAATCACGAATACGGAGAAATTCCTTCTCTAAATGTTCCGGGATAGCAAAATCTCTCTGCTTATAACAAACAGCTGCCGCAACCACTGGACCGGCCAAGGGACCTCGACCAGCCTCGTCTATACCAATCACAAACGATCGCCCCTCCTCTAAAAGGGCTTTTTCCATTTCAAAATCAGTAGCATTTTTCATACAATCAGTATACCTGATAATCTCCTTCTTGAAGAAGGGAAGCTTCTGAAGCATGCCCGTTCAAAGCTCCTCTTTTCCCTCTTTTTCTCCCTTACGAAATTTGGTATACTAGAATTACAATAATCTTTCCTGCAAAACCCGAGGAGTAATCCGGGCTATGAGGAAAAAGAAAAAAATGATCAGACTCCTATCGCACATCTCGAGATCCGCTTTTTATGCGGTTTTTATTTTGGTTTTTTAAATACTGTGTAACCTTTCTCTTCTCTCATGTTTACTCATCTGCATACCCACTCACACTATAGCCTCCTCACTGCTCTTCCAAAGATTGAGGAACTTTTAGCACAAGCCAAGGAATACGGCATGACGTCACTGGCTCTTACTGACACCTCGGCCTTGTATGGTGCCGTTGAGTTTTACTCCAAGGCCAAGGAATACGGCATCAAACCTATTATTGGAGTAGAAATATTTGTCTGTAAAGATCTTCACAGTAAAAATAATACAGCGGAAGACCGGAGACGCTCACAACTGGTACTGCTTGCGAAAAACGAGGCCGGCTATAAAAACCTTCTCAAGATTATTTCCATAGCCCAACTCGAAGGATTTTATTACAAACCTCGAGCTGATAAAAATCTTCTCCGCGAACACTCTGAAGGACTCATTGCGCTTTCCGGATCACTCCAAGGAGAAATCCCTTCAGAAATTATCTATGGAAACTATGAACGTGCCAAAACCATCGCTCTCGAATACGAATCTATTTTTGGTAAAGACAATTTCTATCTTGAACTGGGGCCACATCTCGAAAACGAAAACCAAATTGCCGCCAACCAAGGCATGATCCAGATAAGCAGAGAGACCGGCATTCCTCTCGTTGCTGCTGTTGACGTTCATTATGTCAAAAGAGAAAATGCGGAAATACAAGACATTCTTCTTTGTATCAGAGATAACAAGAAAGTGACTGACAAAGAACGTTTTAGCATGATGTCGCTTGATCTGTCTCTCCGCTCCGAAGAAGAGATGAGAGCACTCTTCAAAGACGTTCCTGAAGCCATTGAAAACACCGAAAAGATTGCAGCGGCCTGTACATTTTCCTTTCATCTTGGAGAAAACCATCTCCCAGAATTTCCTCTCCCCGAAGGAAAAACAGCAGATGCCTTTTTGCGAGAGCTCTGCGAGGAAGGCCTTTTGAAACGCTATCCTGATCAAACGCTAGTCACCGAAGAACATCGTATCCGTCTAGACTATGAACTCGGAGTTATTACAAAAACAGGATTCGCTTCATACTTCTTGATCGTAGCCGACTTCGTGAACTGGGCGAAAGATGACGGGATCATCGTCGGACCTGGCCGTGGCTCTGCTGCTGGATCCTTTGTGGCCTACCTTACCGGTATCACCAATATTGATCCTATCGAGTTCAACCTCATCTTTGAGCGCTTCCTTAATCCAGAGCGTATCTCGATGCCAGATATCGATATGGACTTTGCCGATGATCGACGTGAAGACGTGCTCAATTACGTACGAAGTAAATACGGAAACGATCACGTAGCTCAGATTATTACTTTTGGAACCATGGCAGCTCGCGCGGCTATCCGAGACGTTGGTCGTGCTTTGGGATACCCATATGACATTTGCGACAAAACATCAAAGATGATTCCGATGTTTACTTCCATCAAAAAAGCTTTGGAAGAAGTTCCAGAATTCACACAATGGTACGAATCGAATGCTGATGCCAAAAAGCTTATTGATGCGGCTACCAAGGTAGAAGGTCTCTCGCGACACGCTTCCATGCATGCCTGTGGAGTTGTTATCACCAAAGACCCGGTTACCGAATACACCCCTCTCCAACGCGTCTCCGGATCAAGAGAAGGTGTTGTTACCCAGTACGATGCCTCCACCAAATCCAACGCCGTAGAAAAGATTGGTCTTCTGAAAATGGACTTCTTGGGACTGAAAAACCTTACCATTATTCAAAATACCCTTCGTATCGTAAAGAAGATTCACGACCTAGAAATTGATATTGAAAAAATCCCCCTTGATGACACCTCGGCCTACAAACTCCTCCAAGAGGCGCATACCACCGGCGTATTCCAACTCGAAAGCTCAGGAATGAAACGCTACCTCAAACAACTCAAACCAACCGTGTTCGAAGATATTATCGCCATGGTAGCCTTATATCGACCAGGTCCGATGGATGCTATTCCAGACTTTATTGAAAGCAAGCATGGACGGAAGAAGGTGACCTACCTTCACCCTATTCTTGAGCCAATCCTCAAGAATACATATGGAGTTATCGTTACCCAAGATCAGGTGCTCGAAATTGCAAGAAAGTTCGCTGGCTTTACCTACGCCGAAGCCGACATCCTGCGTAAAGCGGTGGGAAAGAAAATTAAAGAGCTCCTTGATGAACAGCGAGAAAAATTCATCGACGGAGCAATCAAAAATCCTGAAATAGATAAGAAGACCGCATCAGAAGTATGGGACTTCATCGAACCGTTTGCTCGTTACGGATTCAACCGAGCACACGCTGCCTGCTATGCCCTGATCGGATATCATACTGCCTACCTCAAAGCGCACTATCCTGCAGAATTCATGGCAGCCCTCCTCACAAGTGATCAAGATAACATTGATCGTATCGCCATTGAAGTACGCGAAGCCAGAGAAATGGGTATTGAAGTTCTGGCACCAAATATAAATGAAAGCTTCGAAGAATTCGCCGTAATCGTAGGAGAAGACTCTACCAGAAATATCCGCTTTGGACTGAACGCTATAAAAAACGTTGGTCACGTCGTGTCTCATGAAATCGTTGCGGAACGAAAGCGCGGAGGAAGATACGAAACACTCGAAGCCTTTGTAGAGCGAGTCAAAACAAAAGACCTCAACAGAAAATCCCTTGAAGCCCTTATCAAGGTGGGTGCCCTTGAAGAATTTGGGGAACGCAATCAGCTCCTCGAAAATCTCGACGCTATACTTCAGCACGCAAAAAACCTGAAGTCTATTGCCGATACCCATCAAAACAGTCTCTTTGGGGACATGCCTCTTCCGGTAAGCAAAATCCAGTTCGCACCCTCTGTTCCAGCAGAAAAGAAAACGACTCTTGGATGGGAAAAAGAACTCTTAGGCCTCTATGTCAGCGGACACCCTCTTACTGATTTCCAAGCCTACCTCAACAAGACCGCTACTCCTATCCGAGATATCGAAAAGAAAGGCGACAATGCTCATATCAGCGTTGGAGGGGTTATCACCTCCGTACGAAAGGTTCTCACAAAAACTGGAAGCACCATGTATTTTGTTGGCCTTGAAGACATGACTGGCAGAGTAGAGATGCTCGTTTTCGGAAAGACGGCTGAGCAGACAGGTGGATTTTGGAGAGAAGATGAAATTGTCTTAGTCACTTTACGCGTTTCTCATAAAGACGGAAATGTTCGTTGCATTGCAGAAGGTGTAGAAATACTGGCTATAGATAAAATAGAACAGTTTAGTCGCATAGAAGCCACTCGAGCAAGAAACGCAAAGGAAGCTGAGAGTCTTCGTGCAGAAGAAAATCTCCGAAAAAACCTTATCATCAAACTCACAGAAACATCTCCAGAAAAAATGCATGCGACTATCTCCGAGCTTGTGGAACTCCTTTCATCCTTTCCATCTGGAGGGAGAAAGGTTATCGTACAAGCACCGGGATCAGCCCGAGAAACAAACTTTAGAGTAGCTCCCACAGATGAGCATCTTGCACTCCTTCAAGCCATAGAAGGAGTAAACAGTGTTGAATAAAATCTCCTATGTTTCAAAAAACGATTATCATTACAGGGTCAACTGCCAGCGGAAAATCCGATCTGGCGATTGAACTTGCTCGGGTATACCACGGAGAGATTATTTCTGCTGATAGCCGACAAGTGTATCGTGGTATGGATATTGGAAGCGGAAAAGTCACAAAACGTGAACAAAAACTCGCCAAACATCATCTACTCGATGTCGCCAACCCCAACGAAAACTACAACATCACGCATTTTCTCCGTGACGCAAAAAAGGCCACGCTTGATATAAAAAAACGAGGAAAAGTACCCATCGTGTGTGGTGGAACAGGATTCTGGATTCAGGCGTTTATCGAAGAAACTTCTTTTCCAAAAGTAGAACCCAACAGAGAGCTCCGAGAAAAACTTGCGCTCATTTCCACGGAAAAGCTCTTTCAAATGCTCAAACAAAAAGATCCTGTTCGAGCAGAAACGATTGATCGAAAAAATAAAGTACGCCTCATACGTGCCCTGGAAATCATAGAAGCTCTCGGCTCAGTTCCAGAGCTCCCCTCTCTTCTCCCTGAAAAGACAAAAAACTTTCTCATTATCGCCTTAACCCCCTCTTACGAAATCTTAAGGGAAAATATCAAAATTCGTTTACAAAAAAGGCTTAAGAAAGGTATGATTTCCGAAGTAAAGAAGCTTCATGCAGACGGGCTCTCGTATAAAAAACTTGAGGCTTTTGGTCTCGAATACCGTTACATCTCACTCTATCTTCAAAAAAAACTTCCTCGTGAAAAAATGGAGGAAGAACTTTTCTATGAAATTTGTCACTATGCGAAACGTCAGCTTACCTGGCTCCGTCGTATGGAAACACTAGGTGCAGATATTCACTGGATCACAGATCCGAAAGAAGCTTTTCTTCTTGTTTCCAAAGAAGCTTAAGCCAGAGATGTAATATCTTCTACAATCTCTGGAAACTCATCTTGATTGAAGTGTCCACGATTCACAAAAACGGACTGCTTCGCCTCAGGAAACGCTCTTACAAAACTCTCAAAACTAGAAAAAGGGACAACTTCATCATCTTGACTATGGTAGAGGTATATTTCTCTGGATTGATCCGACAATCCACTTAAATCACCCTTGAGAATAAAATCTGCGAGCGGATGTTCCATGACAGTATTGTGCGGAGCCGCTACTAAAAATACAGCACGTGCTTTTTTTGGTAAGATCTCTTCTGAAAAAAACTTCACCAAAAAAATCCCTCCTAAAGAGTGCCCCACAAAAATCACATTCTCCTGAAGAAATGGGAAGAGTTTTTCAAAAAGAATTTTCCACTCACTATACTTCGCATTATCAGGACAAGGCATACGAAGAGCGAGTATTTCATATCTTTCCCCTAAGGCTTCCGGTAACGAAGCCTTCCATCCTTTCCGTTTCAACTTTTCCAGATCCAATTCGCGATTCTTCAAATCATTCAAATACTCCTCATAAGAATCGTAGGCGTTCCCTCCATGAATGACAACGACTTGCTGTTTCATACTTATGAGGTCTCGCTCATTTTCTTTTTAAGAATCTCTTGTACCATCTGAGGATTTGCCTTTCCTTTGGTTTCTTTCATAACTTGACCCATCAAAAATTTTAAAGCATTTTCTTTTCCTGCTTTAAAGTCAGTAACAGATTTTTCATTTGCAGAAAGTACTGTATCTACCGTCTTTTCAAGCTCCCCAGAATCACTCACCTGAGCCAAGTTCAATCTCTCGATGATATGAGAAGGATCATTGTCTTCGCTCTTATACATCTCCAAAAGAACGGTTTGGGCAGCACTTGAATTGATCACGCCATCAGCCACAATGCCAATAAATTCAGCGTAATTCTCCGGTGTAATCAGAATCTCGGTGATACTCTGATTATTATCTTGCAAATGCTTTCGTAATTCAGTAATGATGTAATTCGTGGCCAATTTTATCGTTCGGTCAATTGGTGCCGTTACCTCCTTACTCGTTTCTTTTTCATGGAGCTCGCTCACCACTTCTTCAAAATACTGCGCCAACTCTCGATCCGATACAAGAATTTCTGCATCAGCCTGCGACAAACCAAACTCACTCATAAACCGAGTAAGCTTTGCATCTGGCAGCTCTGGAAGCGTATGTCGGAGAGAGGCAAACATTTCATCTGTAAACTCAAACGGCGGAATATCTGGTTCTGGAAAATATCGATAATCGTGAGCGGATTCTTTTTTGCGCTGCGAAAGAGTTATTCCTCGATTATCATCCCAGCCTCTCGTTTCTTGAACCAAAGCCTCTCCCTTATCAAGCGCTTCTGTCTGACGAATAATTTCATAATCAATGGCTCGCTCTACCACACGAAAAGAGTTGAGGTTTTTGATTTCCACTTTTGTTCCAGAAAGACGCTCCGCACCTTCTTTGTGGAGTGAAATATTTACTTCACATCGCATCTGTCCTTTCTCCATATCCGCATTGGAAACGTCTAGGTATCGAAGAATCTGCTGAAGTTTCTGACAGAACATTCTTGCCTCTACTCCAGAAGAAAAATCTGCTTCAGTAACGAGTTCCATTAAAGGAAGCCCAGCGCGATTAAAGTCTACCAACGTATGATCTGCTCCAGCTGGATGATTGAGTTTTCCAGTATCTTCTTCAAGGTGAATACGTGTTACTCGAAATTTCTTTCCTTCGATCATCATCTCTCCTCCTTCACAGAATGGTTCATCATACTGAGAAATCTGATACCCCTTTGGAAGATCAGGATAAAAATAGTTCTTACGATCAAATTTACTCGTCTTCCGTAAGGTACAGCCAAGCGCAAGACCTACTCGTTGGACACTCTCAATAGCTTTGCGGTTCGGTACTGGAAGAGATCCTGGCTGAGCCGTACAGACAGGACAAATGTGCACATTTGGCTCTGATTCGAGTTCTCCAAGATTATTTTTGCAACGACAAAACATCTTCGACTCTGTCTTGAGTTCCGCGTGCACTTCCATTCCAATGACTGGAAAATATTTCATAGACTTTTTTGACTGCCAGAAGAGATTAAAAACTTCCCGTACTCCCAAAACCATTCTCACTCCTTAGGGTATCATCTAGCTCCTCTGTTTCGCAAATCTCTGGGAGCTCTACCTTTTGAATCAAAAGTTGAGCAATCTTGGCTCCTTTTTCTACCACATATACCTCACTTCCAAGATTCGTGGCAATCACCGTAATTTCTCCTCGATACTGAGCATCAATGACACCTCCCATACTCTTCACGCCAGTTTTCGCAGCGATACCTGACTTATCCCATATAAGCCCGACAAAGCCCGTAGGAATGGCTAGAGCAATACCCGTAGAAATCGCTTCTCTCTGGCCCGGAAGCAAAGAGTACTCTTTGGCGGAAAATAAATCCAGACCAGCATCATCATGGTGCGCCCGTGATGGAATCTTCGCTTCTGGGAGCAATTTTTTTACAAAAAGTTTCATACAATTTTTCTTACATTTTCCCAAACCAAGAGAGCAACTTCTTCTCGTGAAAGCATTTCCCCTTTTTTCGTACACGATATCCGAATCCAATTATTTTGTTTTTTCACAAGCCCAAGAGCACTTTCCCTGCTTTCAGAAAGATACTTCTGGCTATTCTCCACTGTATCTTTTTTCTTTCCGGTTAAATATACTTTCTTCTCTTGCTGACCCTTAGAAACAAGAAGTCTCTCTGTAACCGAAAGCGGTACATCAAGATAGAGTATTGCATCTGGTCGCGGAAGTCCGAGTATTCCAAATTCTAATGTATCAAGCCACAAAAGAAATTTCTTCCGCGCTTTTGAGTCCAGGATTTTTCCTCCCTGATGAATCTGATTAGAGCTGACGTACCGATCTAAGATAACAGTGTAGCCTGCTGAAAGCCATTTCTCAATAAGCGGTTTTGTTTCAAAGCGATCAAATGCATACAGACTCGATGCAATACGTGGATCTAAGGAAACAAAATCTCCATGCTCTCCTGCCAAACATTCTCCGATAAATTTTCCAAAAAAATTATCTTCGTACCTTGGGAAATCAAGCTTTTTTACTAAGAGACCCTCTTTCTTGAAACGCTTGAGGAGCAGGTCGGTCTGTGTCGCTTTTCCTGATCCATCCGTTCCGTCAATCACGATGAGTTTTCCTTTTTTTCTGCTTCGAGCCATTTCTCTTTTCTTAATTCTTGATCACTTCAAGCTCTTCTAAAACTTTATCTACCGAAGCCCGTAAATCTTCCAGACTTCCTGTATTTTCAATAACAAATCGCGCTTGTTCCTTGAGCGCAAGAATAGTTGTTTCTGTTTCTCGTTCGTGGTCTGCCTGAAACTCCTCAAATGTTTTAGTCTGATCATCTGCATTCTGATGACGCTTTGTAATTCTTTCGTACCGAAGTTCAATCGGAGCCGAGACGTAAATAAGAACAAACCCTGGAAAATCTACAAAAAAATCCATGTCATACTTACGCCGAATACCATCGATAACTATCAAATCCGCGCTGGTGTCACGAATAACTCGGAGCTGGATACCCTGCGCTAAAATATTCTCTCCATAATTATGACGCAATGCAGTCGAAAGGTTATGAAGATTCAACCTTGTCTCCTCAAGACCAAGTTCCGAAAGTACCCCGCGTAGTGTATCGGAAAATCGATACTTCTTGGCGCTATACTTCTCTTCTAAATACTGCGTCACCGTATCTTTGCCAGAAGCGATTTCCCCTGTCACTCCGATAATAATCTTCTTCATACTTTTGCTTTTTCTAGAATAGTAAAGGTAAAACGATACTGACCATTGTCGTGCGCTTCCTCACTTATAATTTCTGAAAAAGCATCGTACTCTGGGAAAAAAATATCTGCCTCAAAATCCCCTTCTACTTTCGTCATATAAATACGCTCTACATATGGAAGCATTTGTGTATACACACTTCCTCCGCCGATCACGAAGACTTCTTCCTCATCCTTTACTTTTGCTTGTTCCAAAGCATCCTCAATCGAATACACTACCGTACATCCTGGAAGCTCGAGATTAACATCTTTTGTAAGAACAATATTTTCTCTCCCTGGAAGTGGTCGTCCGATAGAATGATACGTATTTTCTCCCATGATAATAGGATGACCAAGCGTGATTTCCTTAAAATGTTTTAAATCTTCGGGGATATTCCAAAGAAGACCGTTATCTTTTCCGATAGCACGATCTTTTTCTGCGAGAGCCACAATCAAACTTACTCTAGGTTTTGACATACTTTTTGTTTAGTATACTAGATTTTCTGCCCTCACTCAAGCAAAAATCCCTATTTTAGGCCAAGAAATGAACCTTCACAAAAAAGTGCTATACGGCTATTGGGGCCGGAATCGCTCCGTGAGACTGATAGTCTTTCAATTCAAAATCGTCAATCGTAAAGGAAAAAATATCCTTTACCTCAGGATTTATCCACATCGTTGGAAGAGCAAAGGGCTCTCGAGAAAGTTGTTTCACTACCTGATCAGTATGATTGGAATACACATGCACGTCACCTCCAGTCCAAATAAACTCCCCTGGCTTTAAACCACAGACCTGAGCAACCATCATCGTCAAAAGAGAATAGGATGCAATATTGAACGGCACACCAAGAAAAGTATCGCAACTTCGTTGATACAGTTGGCATGATAATTTCCCATCAGCTACATAGAATTGAAAGAGGCAATGACACGGAGGAAGTCCCGCCTTAGCCATTTCCTCTATATCCGCCACATTCCACGCAGAAACAATCATACGCCTTGAATCAGGTGTATTTTGTATCTGCTGGATTATCTGCGTAATCTGATCAATATGACGCCCGTCTGGTGCCGGCCAATTCCTCCACTGATATCCATACACTGGTCCGAGCTTTCCGTACTCCCTTGCAAAGGCATCATCATCTTTCACGCGATCACTAAATGCGCGTATTTGCGTTTTCCATTCTTCAGACTTCTGGTCTGGAAGAGGTTGATTCGTACTTTTCAAATACGCAACGAATGGCCATTCATCCCAAATATGAACATTATTTTTCGCAAGGTATTGAATATTTGTATCCCCAGAAAGAAACCAAATAAGCTCATGAATAATTGAGCGAAGCGCCATCTTCTTTGTGGTGAGCAAGGGAAAGCCCAAAGAAAGATCAAAGCGCATTTGATGTCCAAAGATGCTCTTTGTGCCGGTGCCGGTGCGATCACTCTTTTCTACACCTTCCTCTTGAATACGCCTCAAAAGATCAAGATACTGTTTCATAAGAATATCTGCTATGTGTTTTATCTGTCCTCTCTCTATTCTACTGAGAAAAGAGAGAAAAGCAAAAGCCCCTTTCGGGGCTTCTTTTCCTAAAAATTGAGGTGCATCTTTGAGGCTTCTGGCTTCTGATCGCCAAGATATTTGCTATTGAGCCCTTTCGATCCATAGGGTCGATCACAAGGCGAGGAAAGATACTCAAAGGCCATCTGACCTATTGGCATCTTATAGTAGAGCTTAATAGGCAGTTTACCAGCATTATAGAGCTCGAGTGTCATCTTGAGAGAGTTTCCTGGATCCAAATACCCAGCGGTGGTATGAATAATCAGTCCGAGACGACCAAGAGAGCTTTTTCCTTCCAAGCGTCCCACTAATTTATCGGAAACACCTGTCTCCTCAAAAATAAGTCCAAGAGCAAATTCCTGTGGATGAAGAATAAATGGTTGGTTTGCAGAAATTTCTACCGGCTTCATAAGATTCTTCGCCGGGTCCTTCGGATCGATGATAAAGTTTTTCGTTGTATCAAAAACCAAAAAATGACGATCGAGATGTAAATCTACACTCGCTGGTTGAACACATTCTTTTTTAAAAGGCTTGAGGATAATCTCCCCTTGCTTTTGCTCCTTGATAATATCTCGATCAGAAAGAATCATATATTTTTATTATTGATTCGGTATTGAAAGAGCCCACCGAAGAGGTGGGCCAGCATTGTACTACAACTTGATAATAAGACTTGGCCCCATTGTCGAGCACATCGTCGCCGAGCGAACCAGCTTTCCCTTCATCGCTTCTGGTTTCACCTTATCAAGAGCTTCACGGAATGTCTGATAGTTTTCCAAGAGTGCTCCGGATTCAAATGAGAGACGTCCGATAACCTGATGTACATTCGATGTATCGTCGTTTTTGAAACTCACTTTCTTTCCAAGCTTGAGCATTTCTACTGCTTCCTTGATTTTTGGAGTAACGGTTTCAGTCTTTGGACTTGGCATCAAACCCTTTGGTCCAAGAACCTTTGCAACAGTCGCAAGCTTTGGCATCATTTCAGGAGTTGCCAAAAGAATATCAAAGGTCTGTCCAGGAACTACTTTGCCACTCTTGATATCGTCGATAAGCTCTTCGCCTCCAACGAGGTCAGCACCAGCATCCTTAGCCTCAGTTTCTTTCGTACTCGTTACTACGGCCACCTTCTGCAAACGTCCAGTTCCATGAGGAAGGACAACGGTTGAACGAACCATTTCGTCTGACTTCTTTGGGTTGATACCAAGACGAACATGTACTTCTACAGATTCATCAAACTTGGCTACCTTATTTTCCTTCAGAAAAGCGATAGCCTCTTCTGCGGTATATTCTTTGTCAGCTTCAATCTTTTCAAAGACTGCTCTGTACTTCTTTCCCTGTTTCATATAGTTCCGTGGTCAAACAGCCATCCGGCCTTCCACAAATAAAAAGTTATTATTCAGCAATTTTGATACCCATTGAACGAGCCGTTCCGCCAACAATCTTGATGGCAGCTTCTACATCGTTTGCATTGAGATCCTCAAGCTTTGTTTCTGCGATTTCACGCACCTGAGCTTGCGTAACTGTTCCAGCCTTGTCTTTCAGCGGATTCGAAGCTCCTTTTTCTACACCAGCTGCCTTCTTCAAAAGAGCAGACGCTGGAGGAGTCTTCAAAATAAATGTAAACGTACGGTCTTCATACACCGTAATCTCCGCTGGGATAACATCTCCCATACGATCCTTGGTCGCTTCGTTGAATTTTGTACAAAATTCCTGGATATTCAAACCATGCTGACCAAGAATTGGTCCTACTGGAGGAGCTGGATTTGCTTTCCCTCCGAGCACCTGAAGCTTGATAACTGTCTTTATTGCCTTTGCCATAGAGTCTTGTCTGTAGGATAAGAAGCGATTGGTATCCTACGTTTTTTAAAATAAATTTATGCTTTTCTTACTTGCAAAAAGTCTAATTCCACTGGGGTCTCGCGACCAAAGATGGAAACCAAAACTTTTACCTTTCCCTTTTCTTCGTCTACTTCCTGAATCTTTCCATCAAAGTCTTTGAATGGTCCGTCAGCGATCTTTACAGCATCACCGATATGAACATCAATCTTGTATTTTGGTTCTGCGACACCCATACGCTTCTTGAGCATATCGATCTCTTTTGAATCTACTGGAGTAGGAGTAGTACCCAAACCGATAAAACCGGTTACGTTTGGAGTGTTTCGTACAACATACCAAGAAGCATCCGTCACCATCATATCAACCAAGACATATCCTGGATAAATACGCTCCTCAACCACAACGCGCTTTCCTCCCTTGATCTTGATTTTCTTTTCCTTTGGAACCAAGACATCGAAGATAAGCTCTTGCATATCCATCGATTCAATACGTTGCTTGAGGTTTCGCGCAACGTTGTCTTCATACCCAGAATAGGTATGCAGCACGTACCAAGCGCGACCGTGATGTTGGGTTTGCTTTGCCATAACAAAATAATATTACTGAAGGAGAAAAGTTTCTACGAGGTAACTAAATAAAAAGTCCAAACTTCCAAGAAAAACTGCTACAGCAAAACTGATAAGAATTACTGCGAGCGTATACTGGAAAATCTGCTTCCGCGTTGGCCAATTGACCCGGGAAAGTTCGACTTTCGCTTCGCTTATAAAGGAGAAAAGCTTCTTCATAGGTCTCTTGAAATGCTCTTTTTTTTCCTCTTAAAAAAAGCCCCGTGGGCTTCTGTAGTCCAAAGATATCAGAAAACAGGACTTCTGTCAACCAAGAAAATCGCCAAAAAAAGCCTTTACAGGAGCTCTACTTCATCAAAGAAACGGCGATATTTCTCTAGGGCTTCTTTAGCTTCTTCCTGTGAAAGCGTAAAATCAGGCTCACTGATAATCCGATTCCGGAGGGCGTGCACCGAGACAAGGTCATCTTTTGATTCAACCTGGTACTCTGCTACGCTCTCGAGTCGCTCTTTCATATTATTCCCCTTATACCCGATACTCCCTAAAACATCATTCGCCATAGCATCCGCCTCAAGTATAGCGGCCTTAAACTGAGAAACATTCTCACTTTCAAGACGCAATAACACTGCCTCCCAACGCTTAATCATCTTCCCCTTTGAAGCAAGCGGCCTTTGTCCACCAAAGAGTGTCGCCTTCAAATCAGAAGAAATGTCTCGAAGAAGAAGCAAGAGAACAATATCAACAAAGAGCACCGCTACGTATACAAACAAGAAAAACTTCACTGCCGCAAAAAGTAACGAATGATCAAGAAAATCCTGCACACCCTCGACAATTGCGAGAAATAAAGTAAAAATATCTACCTCCATAGTTTTTACGATTTTTTAGAAAACCCTCCAACATTTTTTTCAAAAGCATCTGCGGCACGAAGAACCGTCTCTTCATCAAACCATTTTCCCATCAACTGTCCTCCAAGCGGAAGTCCTTCCTTTGTCCCTATCGGAAAAGAAATAGCGGGAACTCCAGTAAGATTTGCTGTCACCGTATACACATCAGAGAGATACATCTTGAGAGGATCTTCTGTTTTTTCACCAAAACGAAAGGCGGCTTCTGGAGCAGTAGGAGAAAAGATTAGATCCACTTCATTGAAAGCTTCTTCAAAATCCTTCCGAATGAGAGCGCGTACTTTCTGAGCCTTTACGTAATACGCGTCGTAATATCCTGCAGACAACGCATATGTTCCTAGCATAATACGTCGCTTTACCTCTTTCCCAAAGCCAACACGTCGAGTATCAAGATATGTCTCTAAAAGTGTATTCGTATTCTTCAAAGAATCCTCTCCATCGTTTACACGAAGACCATACTTAATACCATCAAAACGAGCCAAGTTTGAACTCACCTCACATGGCATCAAAATATAATACACGGGCAAAGCAAAGTGGCTGTGAGGCAAAGAAATCTCTTGAATAATAGCTCCGAGTGATTTGAAGCGCTCTAAAGCAGCATCCGTTGCCTTGCGTACATCCGGATCAAGATCATCAGAAAAGTACTCTTTTGGAACACCAATCTTTACTCCCCGAATATCTCCAGACAAATAGTCCTCAAACAATTTTCCAATCCCTGCTGGTGCAGTTGTCGCGTCTTTTGGATCATGTCCAGAGATACGAGAAAGGACAATAGCAACGTCTTCTACTGTCTTGGCATGTGGTCCAATTTGATCCAAGCTTGATGCCATAGCAATAAGGCCAGAGCGGGACACCCTTCCATATGTTGGCTTCAGCCCCACGATACCGCAAAATGACGCTGGTTGACGTACAGATCCTCCGGTATCAGAACCCAGTGACCAGACAGCCATATCCGCAGCTACCGCTGCTGCTGATCCTCCAGAAGATCCTCCGGGAACACGTTCTAGATCAAGAGGGTTTTTTGTCTTCTGATACGCGCTCGATTCTGTTGATCCACCCATAGCAAACTCATCCATGTTCGTCTTCCCCAAAATCACCGCGTTTTTCTCCAAAAGCCGATCAACAACTGTAGCATTTGAAGGAGCGATATACGTATCAAGAATCTTTGAGGCAGCGGTCGTTCGTACACCCTTCACACGCATATTATCTTTGAGAGCCCCTGGAATACCCGAGAGAAGATCAATCTCTTCTCCACGCTTCAAACGTTCATCAACAAAACGCGCTTCACGCAAAGCATCTTCACGCATCACAGTAAGAAAAGCTCCAATTTCAGGATCTTTCTTTGCAATCACTTCCAAGTACTGTTCTGCGAGTTCAACTGCGGAAATTTCACCATTTTTCAATTTCAAATGAAGTTCTCGAATCATA
>JBBTWC010000004.1:39292-42228 GCA_038062975.1 Patescibacteria group bacterium
CATATCTAGAAAACAGACCGTACTTTTACAAAATTATCTTTCGTATCGGGAAAATTCTTAAGAATAATCTCTCGTGCTTCTGCATCATTTTCAAAAACATCTTCTCGTGCTTCACCTGTGCGTCCTGTAATATGTCGAATAGGTTCTACGGAATCCGTATCAGCCTTTTCGAGTTCACGAAAAAAATCAAGAACTGAAGAAAGTTCTTTCTGATATTTCTCCTCTTCTACTGCCTCTAAACCAACCCGGCCCAACAAAGCAATATTTCTTACCTCTTCTAAAGTCAGCATATATCAAACACAAAGGTTATTTCTCCAAAAGACGTAGAAGCTCGGGTTCATCTACGATGGTCACTCCAAGCTCTTTCGCTTTTTCAAACTTACTTCCAGGATTCTCGCCTGTAACTAAATAATCTGTCTTTTTACTGATAGATGAAGATACTGTTCCACCATTTTCCTTAATCATAGCTTTGGCCTCATCCCTTGTAAAGGAAGATAGCTCTCCTGTGAGAACAAAAGTCTTGCCCAAAAGAACACTTTCCTTACTTCTTTTTTTCGGAGGATCGAGCACTACCCCTGCCTCTGTCAGCTTTCTCAAAATTTCTTGATGTTTCGTATCACGAAACCAGGCTGTCACGCTTTCCATTGCGGTTGTTCCAATCCCCAAAAGAGCTAGAAGTCTTTCTTGTGAAACTTCTCGAAAGGCAGCGCCCAAAGCCTCTGGAGTTTTTGGTGTGACTCGTATACCCATATTCTCAAAATTTCGCACCAAGAGATCCGCTGTCTCTTCTCCAACATGCCGGATGCCTAAGGCAAACAGAAACTTGGCCACCGGTACATTTTTAGCCTGATGAATAGACTGCACAAGCTTTTCGGCTGATCGTTCGGCAAAACGTTCGAGTGGCTCCAAGTCACCTACCTCAAGAAAATATAAATCTGAAATATCACCTACCAACCCTTCATCAATAAGCTGCTCGACTACTTTTTCTCCTAAACCAGGGATATCCAAGCCTTTCTTAGAAACTGCATGAATAATATGTTCTCGCTCAATGGCAAAGCAACGAAGATTGGTACAGTACAGCGCGGCACTCATTTCTCCACCGCTCATCACTCGTCGCTCTACCAAAGACTCGCACACAGGACAAGAAAGAGGCTCTCCTACTTTTTTTTCTTTCCCAGTTCGCAAATTTGTCAGCACACTGAGAATCTCTGGAATAATATCCCCAGCTTTTTGAAGAACGACCGTGTCGCCTTTACGAAGATCCAGGCGCTTGATCTCGTCAAAATTATGGAGCGATGCTCGACTCACCGTAGAACCAGCAATTCGTACTGGACGCAAATGAGCTACCGGTGTCAGTGCTCCGGTTCTCCCAATCTGTACAACGACATCCTCAACAATCGTGGTTGCTTGTTCTGCTGGAAATTTATAGGCAACACCGAAGCGTGGCGATTTCCCTGTGTATCCAAGCGCATTTTGCAAAGAAACCTGATTCACTTTAATAACTATTCCATCCAAGCCATATGAAAGCGTATCGCGTTTCGCGCTCCATTGTTCATAGTATTGCTCTACCTTGGTAATATCATCGAAAAAAGAATGCTCTCTATTCACATGAAATCCAAGTCTCTCAAGAATGACAAGTTTCTCAACCTGAGTTTCTATTGTGATCTTTTTCCCTTTCGCATCAATATATTCATCAATATCATACAAAAAAGAATCTAACTTTCGGCTTGCTGTCACTTTAGAGTCCAATTGACGAATCGACCCAGCAGCTGCATTGCGCGGATTTGCAAAGAGCGCCTCCTTGGTTTTTTCTCGTTCTGCATTAATACGCTGAAACTCTTTTTGAGAAAGCCAAGCCTCACCTACCGCTGTCATAGTGACAGACTCGGAAAGCTTCAGAGGAATACTCTGAATCGTACGAAGGTTTTCAGTGACATCTTCACCAACCTCTCCATCACCACGAGTCGCTCCGCGAACAAAAATACCATTTTCGTATGTAAGAATGATTTTTAAACCATCAATCTTTAATTCACAAATGTACTCTGGTTTTTCTGCGATATTCTTTTTCGCAAGCATCCTCCGCAATCGCTCATCCCACGCAAGCAGCTCTGGAAAATCAAACACATCATCAAAAGACCATTGCGGGTATTTATGCACTGTTTTTTGGAATGCCTTTAAAGGGGTGGCACCTACTCGAAGCGTCGGGCTACTTGGGAGTCGGAATTCGGGAAATCTCTCCTCCAGTTTTTCAAGTTCTCGAAACAGAGCGTCGTACGCCTCGTCCGACAAGGTTGGCTGATCCAAAACATGATAAAGACGTCGATGCGTATCAATTTCCTTTGAAAGCATTTCTATCCTTTCCTTCGCATTTTTCCTCTCATCTACCGCCATATACTCCAAGGTAAAAAAGCCAAATCTTGGCTTAATATAGCATAAAAAACCGATTTTGAAAAGTCCTAGAATCCCGCAGTTCCGTAATCACGAAGGGAGGTAGTAGTTTGAATCGTTGCGGAATGCACAGAGGTTTCTTGAATCCGCAAAGAGAGTGTTACCTTTCCTATTGTATTTGAGGATGAGTCTGTCGGCACAACCGAAAATGATCCTGTTACGGTTCCAGTAGAAATCGTCGCAAAGCTCGACAGGGTCATACTGTTACAGGTCGCTACATCGGAAGCAGAGGATTTTGCTACCTGAAGATTTCCTCCAGTAATTTGATACCGAATACACAAATCCTGAGAATGATCAAAGAATTGGATAACACTGACATTTCCAGGAGAATTCGGACTCACAACAGATCCAGTACGAAGTTCTTTCGCAATAGCATTTAATATATACTGCGCATTCTCGATATCCTTCTGTATGCTCCGTGTATTACGATAACTTGAAAATGAACTCGCAAATATCTGCGAGGTAGCTACCATAAGAATTGAAAAAAG
>JBBTWC010000005.1:0-12290 GCA_038062975.1 Patescibacteria group bacterium
CCACTCAGGAGAACCGTTCCACTCGTATCAGGAAAAGTATAAGTGCGATTTGCTGAAAGATCGGTTACATCGAAAATTCCATAAAATGTTGCTCCTGCTGATTCGAGGATTTGAAGTTCGGATGATGCATTGTTTAGAGAAATGTCGAAAGCACCGGTCTGATCCCAGTTGGCGGTGAGAGCACCAAGAGCAATGGTTGGTGTTCCTCCTTCGGAGGAACTGGTTCCGGAAATACCGTTACCAGCGGTGATGGTGGCAACGTAGTTGCCAGTCGTATCGGTGGTGAGGGCAACCGCATCAGCTGCGATAGTCAAAACACCAGCATTGGTAATGGTGGCATCGCTACTCATGGTGGCAAAGACTGGAGCTCCGGCGGTTACTCCGAGGAAGAGCTGTCCGTTGGTTCCGGCAGCCGTGACTTGGACAGCACCGGTTGTGTTTCCGTAGAGCACTCCGTTGGCAGTGAACGTCGTCGCTCCGGTTCCACCGTTTCCAACTGGAAGTGTTCCCGTTACTTCACTAGCAAGATCGATACTCGTTCCGAGTGTCGAAGCAATGGTGATCGTTCCAGCTCCTTCCGTTACCGTGATACCAGATCCATCGGTGATGGTTGCGAGTGTGTAGCCTGATCCGTTTCCAATGAGGAGGGTTCCGTTGGATGCGGCAGAGCCGTCAACTCCAGTGCCACCACGAACAACATTGAGTTGAGCTTCACTTCCAAGAGAACTGACACCGCTCCAGTACGTAACGTATCCATTCGTTCCTGTTCCAGAAAGTCCGGCGGAGAAACTTGCGCACTCCCACACATTCGTTCCATCATTCCAACTAATTCCCTGACCATTCGCACAACCTTGAAGGAGTCCAAGCTCGTTACTTCCTGTACCAGCAAATTCGAGACCGGAATTACTTGATATTGATCCAGTTCCATCAGCACTATCCAAAAGATCGACAGCAAGCGTCAGTGCTCCTCCCTCTGATCCAGCTGCTCCACCGGTAATACCATTACCGTTCGCAACCGATGCAACATAATTTCCGGTTGTGTGTGTTCCTAGAGTAATCAAATCATTCAAAGATGCCGCACCTGTTCCTCCGCGTGATACTGAGAGTTGAGCCTCTGCAGCAAGCGTTCCGGTACCTGTCCAATATGCGGCGTATCCGTTTGTTCCTGTACCAGAAAGTCCACCTCCACCACCAGATACATCCGTAAACGTTGTTCCGTCATTGGAAAATTGCCATGCCTGAGTCGTCCCATTGTAACGGAGCGCTGGTGGAGTTGCACTACTCGAAACCGTCAAATCAAAATTATTTCCTGCCAATGCCGTTTCTGATCCGACATTGAAAATAGTTTCCGTTGTTCCTGTGTCGGTGTTTTGTTCGTGAATCTGATCGATGTTATCAAAACGAGAATCATTTCCCAAAACCAATTCACTGTTTCCATTTCCTGTTGGAAGATTCTTGATATTTATTTTTCCACCACTCCCCAAAACAGGAATGTTTCCAGACTTTGTTCCTATGGTCCTTCCTTGAAGGAACTGTGAGTTTATGGCACGTGGAACTGAACCCAGTTTCTTACGAGGCACCATTTCAGAATCAGTACCCATTCGAATACCGATGTAATAATTTCCGTTTTCGAAATTAAGGCTCTCAGGGAAAGGAGTAACTGATCCCAAAGAAGCACGGAAGATACCATTCTTTACGGTAATGGCTTGTGTTTCCTCCCAAACTCGGTTCCCGGCATCCGCATTTGAAGGATATGGATCAGCTTCTGTTCGATCAATACGGTAAATTCCGAAGCGAACCTGGTACTCTCCGTTGGTAATAATCTTGCTTTCGCTGTCAAAAAGCGATGCAGAAAGTGGAATTTGGCGAATAGAATCGGTTTCGGACTGCGCAAAACTGGATCGTGGGACTTGCCACCACCCAATTACCATCCCTATCGCGAGTGCGAAAATGAGGGAATTATATGCTGTTTTTCGGTTTTTATTTTTTACATATAACGGCATGTATTTCAACCGGAATGCTCTCTAAATTATACCACGTTTTTCCCTATACAAGAACATCTTTTTTTCTCTTTTTTTCTTTCTCTTTTCAGTCCGTAAAAATTCATAGAATTTCTTTTATTTTTTGTATTTATTTTCTTCGTAAACGAAGTCTATTTCTTCACCGCCCAACCAAACACTTCTCCGATAGCATCAGCAATAAGGTCAAAGAGCGAAACAGTCTTGGATCCGGTATACACTGCATGAGGCTCACTTTCCATTTGTCCCCCAAAACGATCAGAGGAAACAATCGTATACACGTACGTCGAGGCCTGATCAAGGCCACCGATAATGACACTGTGACTGAAACTATACTCTTCCTCACTGATCGTCTTTGCAGTCTGGCCGACGCCCTTGGAGTACCGAACCTCAGACTTGGCCAATTTATTCGTTTTCCAAGTCAGTACAAGCTTCATCTGCTGTTTACTCTTCTCGGAAAATGCTTCGCCTCGGATACCGGTAATTTCCAGTGGCCCCGGAGTTTCCTCTGTCAGCAAGAATTCTGCCTCTCCCCCAATGGCAATATCCCCTATCTTGTAACTCTCACTCTCGTAGTTCGTGTCACCAAACAAGATAACGTCACTTACTTTTTGTTCAGATGGTGTAAGTTTTGTAGGGTTCTCCGAAAATTCGCTCTGTGGAGCGGTTTCCTGCGAAAGAGGCAGCTCTGCTTCTGACGCAAAGAAGCGTTGATAGCCAAAATAAGCCAAAATGATAAAGAGCAGGAAAAGAAAAAAGAGAAGTAGCCACTTCCATTTTTTCCCCAACCGGCTGAAAAAATTGCCCTTGTTTTCTGAACCAAAAATTTCCGGAGTTTCGTTCTCGGCCATAAGGCTTTTTGTCTTTTTTTCGAGCCAATTTTTTTGAAGCAATCCGCTTCTAACAATGTGCTTAATATAACACAAAAGAAGGCTTTTTGAAAGACAAATCGAGAGTTATCCACAGTCGAAAATCCTCGAAAAAAATTGCCCTTTTCCGATCATCTGCCTATACTAAAAATATCATCATTTTTTACCACTATGACCCATCAAAATTCTTCGCTCGAACATGCATATGCTGTCATTATGGCTGGTGGCTCCGGAACACGCCTCTGGCCACTTTCACGTAAAGAAAAACCCAAGCAATTCCAAAGCTTTATCTCCGAAAAAACCATGATTCAAGAGACCTTTGAACGAGTCTCTTCTCTTGTCCCAGAAGACCGTATTTTCGTCTCTACCACCCTGGCTTGCAAAGAGCTTGTACGCGAACAATTGCCTCAAATAAAGGAAGAAAGGCTTATTATTGAGTCCGTTTCCAAAAATACAGCAGCTGCCATCGCGTACATTGCAAAAACAATAGAAGCCTTGGACAAAGAGGCTGTAATCGCTACTATTTCTTCTGACCACGCCATAGAAAACCCGGAGGAATTTACCCGATCTCTTACCGTTGCCCTAACAACAATCTCTAAGAATCCAGACAAATTATCGACTGTCGGCATCAATCCTACATCACCTGACACAGGTCTTGGTTACATCAAAATGGGAAAAGAATTTGATGTTCTCGACGAAAAACGCATTTTCTTTGTGGATGCCTTCAAAGAAAAACCGGATCAAGAAACCGCTGAAAAGTACCTTGCGAGCTGGGAATACCTCTGGAACGCTGGTTATTTTATTTTTTCCGCTGCAACATTCTCCAATTGGACCAAAGAATTCATACCGGATCTTGCAGATATCATGACTAAAATTATCGAACAAAAACAAGCAGGTACTCTGAATGACGAGACCCTTACCTTACTCTATGGGATGTGCTCAAATGAAGCAGTTGAACCAGCTATCATAGAAAAACTTCCAGGAGACAAGCTGCTTGTTGTTCCGAGTGCGCTCAAATGGAGCGATGTTGGAAGCTGGAAGACATTGTTTGAATTTCTCAGTAAAAAAAATGGCACCGCTATTGTTTCTTCCGGAAAACACCTCGACCTTTCAAGTAAAAATATTCTTGTTCACGGAGACGATCGTTTTATCGCGACTCTTGGACTCAAAGACATTATCATCGTAGATACACACGATGCACTCCTTATTGCACAGAAAGATTCTGTTTCGAGTGACATCAAAAAACTTATCGAAGAATTGAAAGAAAAAAATTCAGAACTTCTCTAATTTTTTCAAAAAAAGACCCGGAGCGCAGCGCGATCCGGGGGTGGGTGAGGTGGAGAGGTGATTGAGAATCCCAGTTAGGTGTTATCAGATGTTACTGATATCCAAGATTTCAATGACGCTTCTATCTACCTCGATTCCACTATACCACTTGGCAAGAAAAAATCAACCTTTCACAAGAGGTTGATTTTTTTGGCTTATAGAAAGGGTTTTTTACTCTTCCAATCGGGACAAAAGTGCCTTTAAATCTTCTGGAGAATAATATTCAATCACTACTTTTCCTCCTTTTCCGGACGGTGCAATTTTTACTTTTGTTCCCAAAACTTGCATGAGATGTTCTGCTTGCTCCAAAATTTCTGGATGAAGCGGAGCAGCACTTCGTATATGCGACTTCACAGAAATACTTCGTACTTTTAATTCTGTTTCACGTACCGTGAGCTCTTCTTTGATAATCAAATCAAAAACTGCTCGTTGCTTTTCTGGATTTTCAATAGAAAGAAGCGCTTTCGCATGACCCTCACTAATTTTTCCTTCAGCGACCGCACGTTGAATTTCAATCGGTAAGTGCAAAAGACGAACGGTATTCGCAACTGCACTTCGACTCTTTCCCATCTTTTTTCCAACTGCATCTTGTTGTAATCCAAACTCATCAATCAAACGAAGGTACGCTTTCGCTTCTTCTATCGGATTGAGGTTATGTCGTTGAATATTTTCAATAATGGCAAGCTCAAGTTTTTCTTGCTCCCCTGCTTTCCGAATAATAACTGGAACCATGGTAAGTCCTGCGCGTTTCGAAGCTTGCAAACGACGCTCACCAGCAATCAATTCATACTGACCATTCTCTTCGGTAACAACCAGTGGCTGTAAAATACCGTGCTCTTTAATCGAATCAGCCAATTCCTTGAGTTTTTCTTCATCAAAATGAAGGCGTGGTTGATGCGGATTTGGAACAATTTTCCCAATAGGCACTTCCATTGAGTGCGTATCCCCAGAAGAAGATTTTACAGGCTCTTCAGGAACTACTTCCTTGGGTTCCTCTTTTGTTTCAAAAGGAGATTTTGTTTCATCTGGATACGAAAAAACAGGACGGGAAACAGGAATTCTCTCCTCTCCCTGTGGAGATGATGCGGGTGCATCACTTTGTGTCCCGGTATCATTTTTTTTAGGAGGAATGAGAGACGCGAGCCCCCTTCCAAGTCCGTATTGCTGAGCCATACTGTTATACAATTTTTGGTTTTGCGAGTTGCTTTTGTTCTTCTGCTTCACGTTCAATAATTTCCTTAGCTACATTTTTGTAGGCGCGCGCACCCTTGGAAAGCGCATCAAAATCAAGAATAGATTTTCCAAAAGATGGTGCTTCTGCGAGTCGAACGGAACGCGGGATAACACTTTCAAAAACAGGACCAGGAAAATGGGTTTGTACTTCAGAGACAACTTGTCGAGAAAGCCTGTTGCGCCGATCGAATAATGTAAGTAGCGCTCCTCCAATTTTCAAATTCGGTTGCAAGTGCTCTCGAACCAGTTCAATGGTTCCCAATAATTGACTCAGTCCCTCAAGAGCATAATACTCTGTTTGCACGGGTATGACCACTTCATCTGAAGCCACAAGACCGTTAATGGTAAGGAGTCCCAATGATGGAGGGCTGTCAATCAAAATATAATCATAATATGGGCTCACTTGCCGGAGCACATTACGCAAACGAAACTCACGACTATCGATGTGTACCATTTCTATTTCTGCTCCAGCCAAGTCTTGTGCTGCCGGGATGATATGTAGATTCTCTGTTTCTGTACGAAGAATAATGTCCTGAGGAGGAAGTCCGAGTATCATGGCATGATAGAGATTTTTCTCTAGGCGTCTCGCATCAATTCCAAGACCCGACGAAGCATTTCCCTGTGGATCGAGGTCAACCAAAAGCACACGCTTGCCAAATTCGGCCAAATAGCGCGCTACATTGATAGTTGAAGTGGTCTTTCCTACTCCTCCTTTTTGATTTACAAAGCCGATGATCTTAGCCATAGAATCATTATATTGCATTGACAAACGATAATCAATTTCCTATCCTAGGATTACGTTCGTGGCTCAAAAAAAGGCCAATTGAGGCCTTCTCAAAAATATGCCGGGGTGGTGGAATGGTAGACACAGGGGACTCAAAATCCCCCGATAGCAATATCATGAGAGTTCAAGTCTCTCCTCCGGCACTAAAGACATACCAATACATATCCCACGAAACGTCTCAAACAAGCCCTAGAGCTTGTTTTTTGTTTGAAGAGCAGCATCGGTGACCCGAGCCAAAAGAGAGGCTACCGTAACCGGTCCAACACCCCCAGGAACCGGGGAAAGGAAGCTTGCTTTTGTCTCAAGATCCGAAGTATCAATATCTCCAACTACCTTTCCGTTTTCATAACTAATTCCCCCATCAATCAAAATAACCCCAGCTGAGAGCATATCCCTGGTCACCAAACGCGCACGACCACAAGCAGTAACAATCACTCTCGACATCTGAGTTTTTTCACGAAGTTCTTCCGTATTCTCAGGACTCAGTACATATTCCGCATCCAGGTTTTCATTCTGCAAAGCCTGAGCCATTACCTTGCCCATCAAATCTGAATTCGCAATCACAAGGCCTTTTTCTCCAGAAAAGACTTGTCCTGTCGCTCGCAATAATTCGATAATAGCTCGTGGAAAGACCGGTAACGCTCGTGTATCTCCCGAAAGAAAATCCTGAATTGTACGCGGATGAAATCCGTCAGTATCCTTCTCTGGAGCAATACACTCAATCAATGCGTCGGTAGTAAATCCAAAAGGAAGAGGAAGCTGAACAATAATACCGTGTATGTCCTTACGAGCATTCAACGATTGAATACATTCAAAAATCTTTTCTTGTGAAACATCGGCAGAAAAAAGATGTTTTTCAAAAAAGATTCCTATTTTTTCTGCGGCTTTCTGTTTAAGACTGACATACAGATGTGACGGTTCGTCATCTCCGACAAGTATCACGGCAAGCCCTGGACGAATGCCAGAATCTAAAATACGCTTTTCTGTTTCAGAAAATATTTTCTGTGCTACTAATTTTCCCAAGAGCAATTCCATACACTACAAATTCTTAGATAATCACCAGAAAAATGATGATGGCGATAACAATTCGATAAATACCAAAAGGAACGAATGTATGATTTTCAATGAAACGAAGGAAGAAGCGAATAGCCAAAAGCGCAACCAAAAAAGAAACAATAAATCCAACCAGAAGGAGCCAGAAGTCATTTTGAGAAAATGAAGAGGCATTCTGATACAGGTCCAGGCTGGTAGCAGCTATCATGGTCGGAATGGCTAACATAAAGGAAAATTCTACGACTGCTTTGCGTTTCAACCCGAGAAGTAAGCCTCCTAAAATGGTTGCTCCAGCTCGCGAAACACCCGGTATCACTGCAAGTGCTTGAAACAATCCGATAAAGAAAGCGGTACGATAACTCATCTTGGCGACATCTGAAACAGAACCTTCTTTTTCCGTATGAAACTTTTCAAACAAAATAAGTGCGACACCGCCAAGAAACAATGCAACAACTACTGTCATCTCAGATTCAAAAAGTTTTTTGATAGAAGCGTAGAATAAAAATCCTACTCCGAGGGCTGGCAAGAGAGCAATAAGCAATCGTTCAAATACTGCACGCTCCAACAAAACTCGCTTCCAATACAAAAGGAGTACCGCTAAAATAGCGCCGAGTTGAATAGACACTTCGAATGTCTTCAGGAATTCTGTTTCCGGAATACCTAAAGCTTCTGCAGTTAAAATAAGATGCCCCGTCGAAGAAACCGGAAGAAATTCCGTTATCCCTTCGACAATACCAAGCAAAATAGCATCAAGAAAATTCATGTTTCGTCTGTTAAAGACTTAGAAAAGCGCATCATGATTTTTTGCAGCAATAGTCTCTTCAAGTGAAAGGTGCTCTGTCTTTGCGGAATCTAGAAGACTCTTGTTGCCATGAAGCTCATGGATAACGCTCCAGTTTCTCAATTCTGGATACCGCTTCAGAATTTCTTCAAGTATCTCCACTGTCGCTCGCACATCAGCCGCGCCTGTATGCGCATTAATATGATCTTTCTCGCAGTAGAATTTGTAGGCTGCCGAAAGATTCCGTGGCTTAAACATATCGCGAGATTCCTTGGAATGATAGAGAATCTTCGCATCAAGAATTTTCTTTTGACTATAGTCAAAAGTTTTTCCAACACTCGCGAAAGTATTCCGCAGAAAAGGTAAATCAAAACCAGTAATATTAAACCCGCTCACATCAGACCCCTCAAAAGTATTCCAAAATTCAAAAGCCAGCGTCGTAAAACTTGGACAGTCAGCAACATCAGCATCGTAGATACCATTGATACGACTGGCATCAAGAGGGATTGGTATACCCGGATTGATGCGCTCGACCCGAGACTCTATTTCTCCATTTGGATAGATCTTCTCGTAAGCAATCTCTATTATCTTATCCTCAGTAGTAGAGAGCCCAGTGGTTTCAAGGTCAAAAACAATAAGGGGTCGATCAAGTGGCAAATATTCTGTAATGGTTGTTTTGAGCATCGGGTTCTGTTTAGAAATTGAGCCATATTTCCCAATCCAAAGTACACATTAATGTATACAAAAAGGCTTATTTCAGGGAAATATATTTTGAAGTGGAATGAACCTATTCTAGCGAAAAAAGACTGTTCTGTCACTCTACGGTCACTGATTTTGCCAAATTTCGTGGCCGATCAACATCATAGCCTTTGGCAACACTCATATGATAGGCCAACAATTGGAGAGGAATCACCGTAAGAAGTGGCGCGAGCATCTCGAGTGTTTTTGGAATATAGACTACCGCGTCAGCATATTTTTTAATCTCCGTATTCCCTTCGGTTGCAATTGCAAAGACTTTCCCTCCTCTTGCACGAATCTGCTCTAAACCGCTCCGACTTTTCTCGTAAACACTGTCTGTGGGCGCCAAAAATACCGTCAGAGACTCTTTATCGACCAAAGCGATAGGTCCATGCTTCATCTCCCCTGTTGGATAGCCCTGAGCGGCAACATACGCAATTTCCTTTATTTTCAAAGCACCTTCCAAAGCGATCGGTACGTTATACTTCCTCCCCAGATACAGATAGTGATTGGTGTGTACGTATTTCTTTGCTAATTTTTTAATCACATCTGACTGCTCAAGCACTTTCTCCATGAGTTTCGGAATACGAAGCAATTCTTTCGCGATCCTCTGTCCGGTCACCAGCGACATTTCTCGTTGTCGTCCTAAGAAAAGTGTCAGAAGCACTAAAACAGCAAGTTGCGATGTGAAGGCCTTGGTAGAAGCGACACTGACTTCTGGACCAGCATGATTGTAAACTCCTGCATCTGTTTCTCTTGCAATCGCTGAGCCAACAACATTAACGATACCCAGCGTAAGCGCACCCTTGCGCTTTGCTTCACGGAGAGCTTCTAATGTATCGACTGTTTCTCCTGACTGAGAAATAACCAGCACAGCAGTATGTTTATCCAATACTGACTTACGGTAGCGAAACTCGGAAGCAAATTCCACCTCAACAGGAATACCAGCGTACTCTTCGAGCATATATTCTCCCACTAATCCAGCATGATACGATGTCCCGCAAGAAATAATAATCAGACGCTTAATAGAACGCAAAGCCTTTTCTTTCTCACGAAGCCCTCCAAGCTTGGCAGTCCCCTCTTCTGCTAACAAACGTCCGCGAATAGCTTCCATGAAACTCTCTGGCTGATCAAAAATTTCTTTAATCATGAAATGCGGATACCCTCCTTTTTTTGCCTGTGATTCAGACCATTCAATTTCTGTTTCTTTCTTTTGCAGCGTTTTCATACCACTTCTTACCCGGTATCCATCGCGACTAATAGTCGCCCATTCTCCATCTTCCAAATACACCGCTTTCTTTGTATGCGAGAGAATAGCAGAGACATCTGAGGCAAGCCAATACTCATCAACACCTACCCCAATCACGAGAGGGCTTCCCATGCGAGCTACCAGGAGTACATCTGGTCGCTCCAACGCAACAACCGCTACTCCATAGGTTCCTTTCAGTTGTTTCACGGCAGCTGAAAAAGCTTCCTCGAGATTCATTTTTTTCTTCTGATTTTCTTCGATCAGATGAGCAATAACCTCACTATCCGTCTCAGAACGAAAACGATGACCTTTCTTTACAAGACCCTCTTTAAGAAGACTATAATTTTCAATAATCCCATTATGAACCACAGCGATCGTTTCGCTACAATCAAAGTGTGGGTGAGCATTTTTCTCAGATGGTTTTCCATGGGTAGCCCAACGAGTATGAGCGATA
The DNA here is from genome assembly GCA_038062975.1 of Patescibacteria group bacterium. GTDB lineage: Bacteria > Patescibacteriota > Minisyncoccia > Moranbacterales > UBA1568 > UBA1568. The sequence goes on from JBBTWC010000005.1 coordinate 10,506, forward strand.
CCACTTTTCGCATTTTCCAAAGCTACTCCTTTTGCATCAAGCTTTTTTTGGAGTTCAGCTACTTTTCCCAAAGAACGAATAGAATAGAGCTTTTTCTCTCCCGAGAGAACCATACCCGCGCTATCATAGCCTCGATATTCCAATCGTTTCAAGCCTTCCAAAAGATAGTCTTTGGTTCCTTTTTTACCGATGTACCCTACGATGCCGCACATACGCTGTATGGTTATTGGTTTATCCAGTACTGTTTCAAAAATGCTTCTCCTTTGGCAATATCATCAGGATTGCCTACTGCTTGCCAGGCACGAGCCAAAAGCACCTTGATAGGAAAATCCTTCCCCATACCCACAAACGTTTGCGGGAGACCAAATTCCTTTTCAGTAATTGCTATCATCGGATATTCAAAAAATCGAGGATCAAGAACGTACGCACCGGTATTTACAATACCTGTCTTTTCTCCATGTGGACGCTCCGTAATACGAAGCAAAGTTTTATCTTCATTTACTTCCAATAATCCAAAGGGCTGAGCATCTTCTACATACAACCCCAACACTCCCAAAGATTCTACCAGAAGTGCCTTCAGATCTTCTGGATGATACAAGTCATCTCCATTTGTAATAAGTACTTTTTGCTTCAATATATCTTTTAACAAATGGATAGCTCCAGCTGTTCCATTAAGTTCCGTCTGACGAACATAGGTAATCCTTCTTCCTTTCCAAGAAGATCCAAAATGACTCTCAATCTGTTCACAGAGGTATCCAACAACCAAAATCACCTCATCAATATCAGCTGGGAGCATTTCTAATTGCCATTCCAAAAGTGGTTTCCCAAGAAGCGGAAGCATTGGTTTTGGTGTTGAGCGAGTCAACTCGCCCATGCGAGTTCCCAAGCCTGCCGCAAGAATTACTGCCTGCATATACAAAAATATTATCCTACAACAAAATTCATGAGCTTATCAGGAACAAAGATCACTTTTCGAATCTCTTTTCCTTCAATTTGCTTCGAAACACCTGTTTCTAAGAGAGCCTGATTTTTTACGTCTTCTTCCGAAACCCCTGGCGCAAAAGACAACACTGCTCGAAGTTTCCCGTTTACCTGAATAGCAATTGTCACCGCTTCTTCTTTGATCTTGCTTCCGTCATATTCTGGCCATTTCGCCAAAAAGATAGACTCCTTGTTTCCAAGATCATGCCAGAGTTCTTCTGCGAGATGCGGAGCAAAAGGAGCAAGGAGAATCAAAAACGGCTCATACAACTCCCGAGAAAGAATTTTCTCTTTCTCAAAAGCGTTCACCAGAATCATTAACGAGCTTACAGCAGTATTAAATTTAAAGTCTTCAATATCACTACCGACTTTCTGAATCGTCTTTTGCAACAAGGACTGAAGAGAAGTACTCACTTCTCCTTCTCCTATCCGATCGGAGATTTTCCATACTTTTTCCAAGAAACGACGTGTTCCTACAACACCGTCCGTATTCCATGGGATCGCCTGAACAAACGGTCCCATAAACATCTCATAGGTTCGAAAAGCATCAGCTCCGAACTCTTCTACCATTTGGTTTGGATTTATCACATTCCCCCAACGCTTAGACATCTTGCGACCATCTGACGCCAAAATCAGGCCAACATTAATAAGGCGCTTAAACGGCTCGATACCAGATACCGCTCCAATATCATAAAGAAACTTATGCCAAAATCGAGCATAGAGCAAATGACGTGTCGCGTGTTCTGCACCACCAACATACAGATCGACTGGCATCATTTTCTTTTCTTTTTCCTTTGATACCAA
>JBBTWC010000006.1:0-40944 GCA_038062975.1 Patescibacteria group bacterium
AAGCTCTCTGGAAGAGTTCATTTGAGGCGTTTGTGGTTGGTGGTTCAGTGCGCGATCTTCTCCTTCATTGTTCACCAAAAGATTGGGATATTACTACCAACGCTCTCCCTGAACAAATTCTTGAGATATTTCCAGACAGTTTCTATGAAAATGATTTTGGTACTGTTGGCGTAAAAGTACCTCGTTTTCTTGCTACTACTGATACAGATCATGAATACGACATTATCGAAGTCACGACCTATCGCACAGAGTCCGGATACGAAGATAAACGCCGCCCGAACACTGTCCACTTTTCAACTTCTCTCGAAGCAGATCTTTCTCGACGAGACTTTACTATAAACGCACTCGCTTTTGGAAAAAGAAATCAAACGAGCGACTGGGAACTGGTAGATCCATTTTCCGGAGAAAATGACCTCAAGCAAAAACTTCTCCGAACCGTTGGTGATCCTCTTGTTCGCTTTGAAGAAGATGCTCTTCGGCTTATGCGAGCCATTCGTCTTTATACAGAACTCAAAGAACCAGAAAAAGGACTCCATCTTCCACGAAAAGAGTGGGAAATCGATGAAACCACGTTCAAAGCCATTCAAACTCTTTCGAAAAATCTCTCGGCTATATCTTTCGAGCGTATTCGCGATGAACTTTCAAAAATTATCCTCTCAAAAAATCCCGCTCTCGGTATTGAACTTCTCCAAAAAGCAGGACTTCTCGTTTCCATTATTCCGGAACTTGAAGAAGGTATTGGAGTCGGTCAAAATCTCCATCACATCTATACGGTCTGGGAACATAACCTCCGAGCTCTCGCTACATGTCCTTCAAAGAAGCTCTCTGTGCGCTTGGCAGCACTCCTCCATGATGTTGGTAAGCCCCGAACAAAGCGTGGCGAGGGATACCGGTCTACATTCTACAATCATGATCACGTCGGTGCTCGCATGACAGAAAAAATACTGACTCGTCTTCGTTTCTCCAAAAAGATTGTCGACAAAGCTACCCTCTTAGTTGATAATCATCTCTTCTACTACAATGTCGATGAAGTCACAGAAGCTTCTGTACGACGCCTGGTAAAGCGCGTTGGACTCGAAAACATGGATGACTTGATGGCGGTACGGATCGGTGATAGACTAGGCTCCGGTGTTCCCAAGGCGAAACCCTACAAACTTCGGCATTTGGAATACATGATCGAGAAAGTGTCACAAGATCCCCTCTCGGTAAAAATGCTCGCTCTCAAAGGTACAGACCTTATTGAAAAGGCAGGCATTCCTGCTGGTCCAAAAATAGGAGCGCTCCTCGACGTTCTCTTAGCGTATGTCATTGAAAACCCGGGCGAGAATACCTATGATAATCTCCTCTCTCGAGCGGTAGAACTCAAAGAAAAAAATCTTGATGACCTTCGGTTACTCGCTAAGGGAAAGATAGAGCAAAAAAAAGGAGCTCTCGATAAAGAAATAAAGAAGCGCCACTGGGTCGAATAGACCACAAAGGAAAAGCCCTATTGATCGAAATCTATGAAAATTCTGATTCGCCCTCTCACCGAAAACCCCCTTTCCTTACTTCGTCGTCTCGGGTATAGTTTTCAAAGACAAGAAGGTGAAGAGATGAGCTTCGTTCGTTCTCTCTCTCAAAGTGGATACCCTCGTTTTCATTGCTATACCTCCATCAAAGGAATGGAGCTCACACTCTCTCTTCATCTCGATCAAAAGAAACATACCTACGGAGAAACCACACGACATCACGGTGAATATGAAAATGATGGACCCCTCAAAGAAGAAGTAACACATATCCTCTCGGTACTCGGTGAGACCGCGCGGATAGCCTAAAGAAAGTTGCGATAAAAATATACGGGCAGGTGGTGGAATGGTATACACGCTAGTCTTAGGAACTAGTTTCCTTGTGAAGTGAGGGTTCGAGTCCCTCCCTGCCCACAACAGAATAAGAAAACAGAGCCACACGGCTCTGTTTTCTTATTTCTTACTCAGGTCTTCGTCCAGGAGAAGCGCGTGCTGGCACTTGCTCTGGCATAAGCGCAAAGAGAAAACCCGTAGCAAAGAGGACAAGAGCACCACTTAGGAAAATACGAAAGGCGAACAAGATAGATTGCGGAATATAAGACACTAGAGCTGCTAAATACTTCTTTGGTCCAGCAAACGGTCCAGTAGCAATCGTTCCTGACTCTACTTCAACCTGAATCAAACGAGAAAAGCTTATCTCTGGTGAATCAAGAGGAGAAACGTTCCAAATATCAAAGAGCGCTCGCCTCATCTGATCTGACTGAACAACACTTACCCCAAGAGAAACATTGTAAATTTCATCTTCCAATTTATTTGCCTGGAAAGAGACCTGCATCGGGGCTGTCTCATTCGTTATAACACCATCAACATTCCAAAATCGCTGCGAATTCGTACCAAGGAAACTCGGAATAAAATTTGCCTGAAGCGTCGCTATATTTCCAGAAAATGTCTGAAAGATATTTTCACTATAATCATTACAGAGTCCACTTGGGCAACTCGCAGCCGTACCGGTGATATCTTTATACTGTCCCAAGAACTTTGGCCAAACCATATTTTGATCAGGTGAAACAATAGTCACCTCTGGTTCAATAACATTGAACGTTCGAGAAAGCGTCACCATATTTCCGGTGGCCACGTCAGTTGCATTAAGTGTCACCGTATAGCTGTCTCCTACATTTCCGGTAACTGGAAAAAAGTTTATTGGCCCTTGCTCAGTATCAGAACAATCAGGAGATACTCCTTTCAAAGAACATTTCAGTGGAGCTCCATTAATCGTCCAGTTAAAATTTGCAAGTCCTGTATCATCAACACCAAGACCAATAATTTCATTTTTTATGACGCGACAAGTATTCCGATCCAGCGGATCCACATTACAAATAACACTTGATCCATTGGAAAGCGTGACATGCATAGCGCTTCCTGCCAAAATCGGGTCTGGCTTGTAGGCTATAATCTTTCTTCCCGTCGAAACAAACTTGATGATAACGTCGCTCTTTCCCTTGCGCGTAATAGTTCCTGAAAAATTTTCACTCACCTTAGAGGAAAGTCGCATATACCCTATACCATTGTTGAGGTACGCCGACAAAGGTCGTCCAGAAAGACTTGTAGAACGAGGGATATCCATCTTTACTCGAATACTATCTAGAGCATTCCCTTTCGTACTTCCCAACAGATCCAGTCCCTGCAAATCTGCAGTTACATCCCCTATAGCCCCAATAGAAGAGCTAAACTGAATATTATCACTCATCTCAACCTTCCAATCAAAAAGCGTATTTGTGAGATCTGTTCCACCATTACTCACACTGGCTTGAGCTACTACCAAATCACCTCCCTTATCCGATGTTTCGTCATTTATAGCCTCATTCGGTGTTGCCGTAACAGCTACCTCTAAATTTTTTGCTTGTCCTCCAAAAGAGGGATCTACAAGATTCCCTTCGATACAGTCATTCAAATCCATATCAGCCGTAGGAATAGTCACTACGTATCCTTTGACCGTTTCAGTATACGCTCCTGTACCACTCGCAAGACTTACAGGACAGTTCTGTCTTGGAAATGCCCACATGATCATCGTTGAGGAATTGTCGTGTTTTGTAGCAATCATTGACGTACCCTCAACAGCCACTCCTACCTGATCTCCTGTTGTGTAGTTCCAGGTAAAAGAAGACCGTCCCAAACCAACGACATTGGCTTCGTCTTTATTTCCGTTGTCTGAAGTATCGGGATCATTTGGATCAGTTGACCAAAAGTTCTCTTCGTTTGCTCCAAAAACACCATCCCCACTGGTCTGTCCAGGAGCATCAGGGAATAAGTGTTTACAAGATGGGCTTGCGCTTCCACTTGATATGGTTGAGCAACTCGAGAGACTCGCTTCGCTACAAGTAGGCGCATAAAAATCCGCAACACACTTTGGTGTTCCCGTACTACAAGATGGCGTACTTGAAGAACAAACCGGTATACCCGAGACTGTACAAACACCAGATGCAGTTTGTACTCCTGTGACAACATCGTCTTCGAGCTCTTCTACAACACAGGCTGGAGTGGTTCCAGCTGGACACGTAAAGGAAGTATCACTCGCCCTATTCACAAGCTCGTAGTTCTGACCGCTTGCATTGTCATGAATATAGCAATAATCCGGCGTATCTTGTTTACTATCACCTCCAAAACGAGCTTTGTACCCATCACTATCAGAGTCCGACGCATAACTTGTCGCAGAATTATCAAAGCCATTTTGCGCAATCAGTGCAGAGGCTTCTGTTTTCCAATCCTCAACAGTAATGTTTCCATCTTTATCCCTATCACACAACGCCTTTTTAGCAGCGGATGGACTGTTCGTTAAATCACAGCCTGCACGCTTCAGGTACCAGCCATAGTAGAGGTCTTCTTCACGGTTTGTAAAAAAAATCGGAAATGCTTTCGCCGTGAGCTTTTCTCCTGGTCTTGGATCTGATGGACTAAAAGAAATCGATACTTCAGGAGCAGGTTGCTTATTCTGAGCAACATTAAACAACTCACCCTGACTCTGAATATTTTGCGTATTTAAGTGATAGCGCTTCTCTATATCCGAAGCTACCTTAGAAGGACTTGGAATCGAAAGAGCCAAAGCTGCTCCAGGCAAAAGACTTGAAGAAAGTATCGTAATGACAACGAGGATTTGAAAAGAAATTCTTTGTATTTGAGAAAATATTTTCATAAACAGTCTAACGAAAAATCAAAAAGAAAATATCTACGAGAAGGAAAAAAAGTGAACTGGCTAACAAAGAATACCAAATCGAATGGGAGCGATACGCAACGAAACCAGCAATGGGGGCAAAAAGTAAAAATGGAGCATTCGACCAAGAAAAGTCCTTACTTATCAGAAAAAGTATCAGAAACAACCCCCACTGAACCAAAATAGCTCTCCATCCTAGATGCCGAAGCCACAAAGTCTGGACAAATCCTCGAAAAAATACTTCATACAAAAGAACTACTATTGGGACTAAAAAGATCTCGTACAGAACAAACCAGAGAAAGCTCCTTTCCACCAAGAAAGGAAGCGTGTGTCCTACACGAAAAGCTGGGAATACCTGCGCCAAAGCAATCACAAGGGCCAGTGCTATACCTGCAGACAAAAAAGCAGAAACAACGCCTGTCACCATATCTCCGCGCCGGAAACCCAATTCTTGTAAAGATCTCTTTAGTATTATTTTACAATAGAGTGCGGGTATTACCAAGAAGAAAATGACCGCGACTACAAAACTCTGAAATGCCGGGGAGAGACGTGGACTTTCTTGAAAAAAAGCCAAAAAACCAAGAGAAAAAAATATTAAAACTCCGGTTACAACCTGTTCTTTATTTTTTGCAAGAATCTCTCTCATATATTTTATTCTTCTCTTCTATGTTCTTACTTTTCGTTCTCGATGCAACATCTGAAGAATCTCAGTTACTCTTTCAATTTGCTTATCACTCATAAATCTGTCCATCAAAAAGATAAGCAACACTGTAATGGTTTCAAATGGCAAAAAGTTTACCCCAACGACAAAGGCTTCTACTAAAGTCCCAATCAACAATATAACAACCCTCCGAAGAATAAACCGACTATCCCCTAAATGCTTATTCGTTCGACTGAGCTGTAACATCAAAAAGATACCCACAGAAAAACAAATAGTCACCACCCAGCCGATCCCAGGTAAAGAACCGATGCCTGTCCAGTCCAAGACATCTTTGAGTCCAGAAAGCATGAACATTGGCGAATACTGATGAAACGTTGCTCGATTTTCTTGCACAGTATCGAGCTCAACTTCTTTTTCAATGAACGCCATATGAAGCGCTTCACGATTAGCCATCCGTTTTACCCGGCGGGCTTCTCGGGCGCTTGTCTCGTCCTCTCCTTCTCCTTCATCAAATGCGTCAAATGCCATATTCCCCTCATCTTTAGACTTATTGTCCGGAATCAAAATCTTTTTTCGCAGCTTCAATTTCTAGGAGTTGTCGCGGATCAGACGTAATAATCTGATCTTCACTATACGAAGCAATAACCTTTATTGCTGCATGCTTGGTACCAGCGAAAAAGATTCCCTCTCCTACATTACTTTCCAACAACAAAAACTTTTCATGATCCGTGAGGTAAAATGTCTCTGCCACCGTATCAATAGACGATGGTGATTGACGAAGTAAGAGCTGAAGTGAAGAGTTACTGATGATTGGTTTCCCATGACGCGAAGACATAAAATCACCAATATCCTGTGTAATCGTTGTCAGTCCCGTATAGTATTTACGACAACGCTTGGCAATACCCAAAAGGAAAGAGGCTGCATCTTCATGCTGCATCATAACCCAAGCCTCATCTACAACAATAATTCTCTTCTTCAATTTTGAACGAATTTCATTCCAAATAAACTGAAGCACAATATACATAGCAATTGGCCGAAGTTCTTCTTCAAGATCACGAATATTAAATACCACCAACTGGTTATCAGTCTCAATATTCGTATGTTTATTGAGAAATCCACCAAAAATACCCTCTGTATATCGCTCCAAACGCATAGAAAGCGATTCTCCCCCTTCCATATTCTGCAATACAGAGTACAGATCGGACATCGTTGGGAACATCTCAGACGTCAAGATAGAATAATCGCTATCCTCGGTAATATCACGAATAGCATACGTCTCTCGAATAGCTCGATCCAGAATCGAATCCTCTTCTGGAGTAACCGTACCAAGCATGATATGAAGCAGTCCAGTAAGATTCGCCACCGTATTACGGAAAATACCCTGCCGATCCTCATCTTCAATCTGTTTTGGAAGATCAAAAGGATTCAAATGAACATCAGAGTTCAAAGATATTTTCAAAAAGCTCCCTCCTACGGCTTCACAAAGATGCTTATACTCATTTTCTGGATCCAAAATAATCACACTCGATCCAAACATCATGGAGCGTAAGACTTCCAGCTTTACCGTATAACTTTTACCGGCACCAGACTTTGCGAAAACAACCATATTGGCATTTTCAAGCTTGAACCGATCAAAAAGCACAAGGCTGTTATTGTGCCGATTAATACCATACAAGATCCCCTCGTTTGAAGAAAGATCTGAAGAAACAAATGGGAAGGTCGTGGAAAGCGGTTCGGTATTTAAGTTATTCGCAACATCCAAAAGGTCATTGGCGAGTGGTCTTGTAGCAGCAAATCCCTGATCCATGCGCAGAACCGCTGGTTTCACATACACGAGCTGAGCCTCAAGAAGAGCCTCTATTGATTGACTCCTGTCATTAAGATCCTTTTCATCTTCGCCATAGAGGGTGATATACAGTCCAAAACGGAAAAACTTTTCTGTCCCCTGCTGTAGCTTATCGCGAAGCATTTCAATATCCTCAATAGCTGTTTCAAGAACAGGATTTCGTACTTTACCATCTTCAGCTTCAATATTAATTTGTGACTGTACCTGTGTTGCAGACTTTCTTAGGTTCTTTAAAATTTCTGCGGTATCAATAGGATGGATAAAGAGAGCGATATCCATTGGAAAATCAATATTGATGATCGGTGAAAACCAGTTGGTACTCAGATACCGAGGATAGGCAATCACAAAATACGTCCGAGAAAGAATATCTCCTATCTGCATGGAGTTTGGAGCCATCCGAATAGCCGGAGGAGCAATCAGATCTTTCACTGTTGCGAGTCCCTGCTGATAAAGCATTTCCGTTTCATTTGAGCCACGAGAACGAGAGCCCTTCCTCTTAAAGAAAGACTGCTTCTCTGCTGTATTTTCTTCTTTGATGGTAATATCGCCAGTCATCACTATTCGGTTACAGAAGTTAACTCGACAGCAGAAATATCTTTGATAATAGTCGTCGTAAACAAAGATGGGTTATAACTATTATAGAGAAGTTCGATGATCTCCTCAGTGTTGAGCGGGGTAACATGCACACCTGTACCAGAAAGAGCGGCGGTGACATGCTCCACACGTTGCAAAAGTTGACTCCTATAAGTATCAAAAAGCTCGCCATGAGAATTCACTGTTGATTTTGGGCTAAAAATACCAGACATTTTCCCCATAAATCCACCTTTTTCATCTTCAGAAGGGGAAAACGGAACGACCACATAAAAAAACTTAGCCATAATATTCGAAACGCTTGTCAGATTCTTGATAAACGCTTTGTATTCTGCAATTTGGAAACGCAGGAGTTCATTCTCTTGTTCCGTTTCTTTTTCCTCCAAAATCTCCAGATACGGCTCAATATTAAAACGTCGAGAACTGATCACTACCTGAACAGGAAAATCTAATGAATTCAGAAATCCCTGATACTGAGCAATCAGAGCATCCTGTTCTTCACTTGATTTCAGATCAAAATTGAGTGAAGAAACCAAAAGAACAGAACGAAGTGCTCCGCTTTTCATAATAATCGTTCCATCGCGAATTTCCTCTACATCAACGTACTTCTGAGTACTCAGTGTATTCTGTGCTTTATTTTTTGGTCGAAGTAACTCCATAACAATAACAATCAACAAACAATCTTTTTTCTTCCTTCTCTATAATACCACTTGAAAGCTCCAAAACCGAAGCTCGGTCACGCTTCATCAGAAAACGGAACCCAATTAAGATCTCCGACTATCAAGAATGCGCGCTAATTCCTTCAGCCTCTCGTTGGACATCCCTTTCTGAGACGTAGCTCCTGGTGTCACCTTCTCTTTTACTGTATCCTGTTCTGCACGCTGAGGCATCATCCGCGGAATTGGCCTCTCCCACACAGAAATTTTTGGACGAAAAAGAAATAAAATACCAAAGAAGATGAATCGAGGAAGCGGAATTCCGTTTGGTCGATAAAAAGCCAGCGCAATAAACAGAAGGGCTGTCGGTATAGCTACGACAAAAAAGAACGCACCGGCCAGTGTGTTAAAGAGAACCAAGATTGTTATTCCCATACCAATCATCCAAAGCAACTGCTTCCAGGTAAGGGGTCCGGCAACCTTGTCTTCTACGTCAATAAATTGTGGAACATTGAACATCATATCTTTCTTGGCTAGCGGTCCTTTTGATCATCTTGAGCCAAACTGACCGGACGAATATGAAAAGGGTTTGACTGTAATGGTCTTGGGGGAATTGCTCGTGGCTTTGGAGGCTCTGGAGCTAAATCAGTAAATACAAGGGAGGAGGAAACTTGAGGATTTGGATTTCCTGAAACTTCTTGCTTCTGACTCATCATCTTCTCCTTTTCTGCAGGCAAAACATGATTAAAAGAAAAACTGAGTCCTCCGATGCCCATAGACTTCTTTGCCACTTGAACTTTCTTTGGAGGAAGCACTGGTTGATCATGATTCACATGCAAAGCCCCACTTTCATAACGATTTCCTGCAGATGGAGATTGCGCTCCAGGAGTCGCAAAGGCTGGACCACGCATGATACTTGCTCCCTGAGGAATAGTTTGACGAGGAATTTCTTGTGAAGAAAAAGCATTCCGACTTCTCTGCTCTCTCTCAGGAAAAATAATTTCTTGGGCTGTGGTATCGATCTGCACTGGATACTCTTCCTCGACAGAACGAAGAATTATATTCACGCGCTCCCGTTCATCTTCCGAAAGTTTTCGTCCATTCTCTGAACGAAAGAGAAAGTTTCCACGTTGCACGCTATCATGAAAACCAACCCCCAGTTCATCACGATAATACTTAATCCAATTAAACAGTGATCCACGTACCGGTTCTGGTTGAGATTTAATTTTAATCCGCTCACTCGAAATCATTTGATTTCCCAATTGTTGATATTTCGAAAGAGCTTGTAAAAGAGGAAGCACTTCTTTCTTCACACCAACTTTCGGTTTTTCTGCTGATCTTACTTCTTGTACTTCCTTAGCTTGCGCTTTTTGCTCCTCTAAAATCCAAGGTTCAATATCGTGCAATTTATTCTTAGCGTCCACCTCACTCATTAACGGTTGAGATTTTTTTGATTCCCAATCCTTCGACAATGCTTCTGCATCTGTAAAATATTCAGGAAACTGCTTAAATATTTTTTCATTCACCCAAAAGGCGATACCGTAAGCTTTTCCTGAATCTATACCTGAAGTTTTGATAATCATATCAGGATACATAGAGAGCGGAGTATTTTTCACAAATACATCTCCCAACGGACCAGTGATTGCAGGAATATCTTTAAGAGGTATACCGAAAAGCAACGCAGCTTCTTCTGAGATAATCCTCGGATCATCTGCCATGAAGAAAGCTCGTACAGGCTCTGGAATATTTTTTAATTTAAGAAAGAAATCTGACATTATTGTATTTTTTGATCTACTCCTAAATACACCAACAAAGTGAACCTCTTATACCAAGTCTCTTGTACGATGATCATTCACTAATGCTTGACGAGTTTGTTGCGCTTTCAAACTCGCTCCGGCTGCAACACCTTGGTTATCAATCCAACTAGAAATGCCTTCAACAGCTCGTTGTGCACCTCGCTCCTCACGTAATGTCACTACTGCATTAATAATCTTTCCTGTAGGCATATTCTCAATAATTTCTGCAGCATACTGATTGATAAATCCTGGATTCCTTACTTGTTTTAATGTGTCAGCACTCGATCGAGCGAAAATATCAGCCCGAAGGGTAGCTGCTTCTGGGGTATTAGCAGCAGCATCCGCATGAAGATCTCCTGTCTGAGCCAAATACATTCGATGCAAACGTTCTTGTTCTCTGCGTTGTCCATTACGGGTCTGTACCTGCTCAGCTGAATAAGTAGCTGTTTCTGCAGCACCGGTAACTGAATGCAAATCTGCGGGAAGAGCGGATTGCATTTGACTAATAGCGCCTGCCAGATGGGTATTAAGGGCAGTATTCTTTGTAGGATCTTTCCGCATTTCAGAAAGCACCTGCTCTGTGAGCTTATTCTCTCTGTTAGCAGCCAATAGAAATTCAGTGGTAAGTCCGGATGCACCCACCTTATCTACCTTTATCTTGTCATCGTCAAGAGCTCTTTGCATAGCTGCTATATCTACAACACCAGAAGGACTTGTAAATACCGCTCCAGGATTTACTCCCATTACTTTGTTCTGAACATCTTCCGCTACCGCATTTCGTACTCCGCCAATATCCTGGAATTGCTGACGAATAGCGGTCATATCAGCCGCAGTCACAGATACACCATGATTAGAAGGAATGTTAGATCGTCGTGATTCGGACATTTCCTTCGCTGTTGCTGCCAAGAGTGATCTATCATTCATAGTTCGCGCCTGCGCATGCAAACGAGCCAATTCAGCATCACTCATTCTTTCATTCACTCTATATTCTTTAGCAGCAGCATCAACTCTTTGTTTTCCAACCTCATCAAGACGTCCACGTGCCTGACGAGCACCTTTACCGCTCAGAGGGTTTCGCGCACCAACTTCATCACCGAGACGATTCCGGAAACGTCCGAGGCGTACTCCCATGTTATCGGTCAATTTGGCATCAGCCTTCTTTTTTCGTTCAGCTTGATATGATTTCCACCTTTTCCCTGCAGCGTCAGAACCAGAAACTTTTCTTCCAGCCCATTTACTTGTATTTTCACCCCATTTCACAACCGTTTTTGATCCAGCAATAGAAAATGAATTAGAAACTCCCATAGCCATCCACAACATAACAATTGGGATACTAAACAATGCCATAGAACCAATCATCTCCTGCAGTCCATTAATAGAAGCTCCGGAAGCCACCTGCTGAAGACCAATATCCGTTCCATCTATCTCGGCAAAAAAACGCGTAGCAAGTAACAGCATAAACATTGCCGCTGGACCAAAAAGGGCATACTTCATAAAGTTACTCCACCAGTCCGAAGAAAACTTCTGCATACCAGGAACAAGACTCGCGACAAATCCGGCCGAAGAAAAAACAACTAAAACTAAGAGAGCAATAAGTCGAATCAAAAAAAGTAGAGAGAGAACCAATAACGTCATCGAAAAAAGGAACATAAATACGATCGCCAAAATAAGGCGAGAAAATTCAGCTTGAGCAAAATCACCATTAGGAATCAAGATATTTTGAATTCGAGAAGCGCTGAGTGTTTGACCAAAAACTCCATTTCCATCTGGTCCACTCATCTGCTGTGCAAAGAAGTACATTGGGACATTGGTCGCATCAATAATCATGCGTGAAATCGGAAAACTAAAATTCACAAAGAGAGCGGCAATGACTAACTGAAGGATGATTTTCTTGTTACTGTATTTATCAATTTGAAAAATGATAGAAAAGGCTGTAAACAAGAGCACGAGGATGAAGAAAAGATTGAAAAAGTCACGCACAAATTTCCACATCTCGTAGATACTTGCGAGATTGAAAAAGATCGTAATGTACTTTGGATTAATAGCCCAATTGAAGAGCGTAAAGGCGACGTTTGCAAACCAACCCTCAACAACAAAGATAGCGTAGAGAAGTAATTTAAAAGGATAAGCAACCGCATTTCCCATCCCGGAGGTTATGGTTGCGCCAAGATCCTTGACCCACCCCGGAGTCGCAGCGGAAGCAAAAAGAGGGTCCCAAAAAAGGAATAAAGGGACGGAAAAAACGAAAAGAGTAAGAAACGAAAGAAGTTGTTTTTGGTTTTTTTTCAATGACATATCTAACACAGCAAAGCTCCGATCACATCAGGAAACAAATTCCCAATCAACGTACAATTTTATTGAAATTATACCATAGAAAAAAAAGAAAACGAAAAGGAGACTTGATACATTTCATCAAGTCTCCCAAACGAAAGAAACAAAAAAGAAAATTTAGTAGATGTATCCTTTAATGACTCGACTTCCGATAGGGATCGTACGACGACTCGTCTTTCCCCAACCAGCATAGTTCATTTCGGTAACCGTAATAGATCCACCGCTCACTTTTTCTACTAAAGCAACGTGCCCATAGAAACGATTCTCCGTTGTAACCACAATAGATCCTGGTGTTGGCGTTTTTCCGGTCTTATATCCTTGGGCACGGGCGTTATACAGCCATGTTCCGGCATTTCCTCCCCAAGGAACATAGCGTTTCTGAGCCACATACCAGGTACAGTATCCGTATGGGAAACGGTGCCCTGTTCCCGCTCTTCCTTCAAGCTTCCGGGTGCCAGAAATATCAGTAGCTACACCACCAGTAGAAGTCGCGTACTGACGACGCTCAATTCCGCCATCGGTTGCAGCAGGCGTCGGAGCTACTTCCTTCTTTCCGTCTGGAATAATGATAGAATCGCCCGTCGCTATCTCTCCATTAGCGGGTAATTCATTAAAAGCAATGATTTTTTGCTTATCAGCCTTGTATTTGTCAGCAATAGTATCAAGAGTCTCTCCTGATTTCACAGTATGCGAGAGCCCTGCTACTGGGAGAATGAATATCTGGTCTCCTGGCTTTATTTCATCAGCATTCTGGAGGTCATTGGCCCACAAGATAGTATTGACGGTAATTCCCTGTTTTTCAGCGATAGAACCGAGCGTATCTCCAGATTCAACTGTGTAGAGCTTTACTCCACCCTCTTCTTCTGGATCCTTAGCCATATCTACTGTCTGTGTAGAAAGCATTACCTGGTTCTCAAAGGCCAGGCTTTCAACATCAAAAAGGCTCGTATTGTCTTTTTGCTCAGGATCAACAGCGTTTGAAGCATCCGCAAGAGGGACAAGCGAAAGATTCTCTTTCTTACTCGCCTGAGCGGCAATACGGTGTTTTGACGCAGACGCATCCTCGGAAACAGTACTGTCCCCGATATAGCCAAGAAGGAGGTCATTCGAACCGTGCCCCTGAGCAAAGTTACTTGCAGAGACTAAAAGGGCACTGGATGCCACAATAGAAAAAGCCGAGTAATTACGGAAAACACGCACTACTCTATAGCCTGATATTTCTTTCAAAAACCGAAGAAAGTGCGTTTGGGACTGATGTGTTCGGGTATGAAGAACACGCAGCCTCTCCAAAAGCGGGGTTTTTTCTTTTCTTTTGGAAGCCGAGTCTACAAAAGACCCGAGGCGTTCCCGAATCGAAGAAAAAAGATTTTTCGCGCGAATATGCTTCGCCTTTCAGTTAGAAAAAGTCGTAAGAGAATTCTCGTTCAAAAGAACTTGAGAAGATCCTCATCGGGCTTTTTCCCTAATTTTTACAAATTGAAGTATAGCTCACCTCGGGTTATTCGTCAATGAAAAATAGCCTAATTTTCACTATTTATGGCTTTATAGAGCCATTAACACGAGACTTCTGAGGGTTCCTGTGTTACAATAATGTCGCATAATACAAAAAAGGATTTTATGGAAGATACACCCAAGAAAAAGGAGCTTTCGGTCATTGAGCAGTGGCTCAAACGCTTCTCAGACTACCTCGAAATAGAGATGAATCGCTCGAAACGCACACTCGAAAGCTATACTCGATCCTTAGAGGCCTTTTTTACCTGGGGAAACCTGAAAGATCCAAAGGAAATCACGGCTGACAAAGTTCGCGAATACCGTGTTTATCTCAACCGCAAAGAAACGAATACCGGAGGAACTCTCAAGAAGAATACTCAAGCCTATCATGCTATTGTTATCCGAACCTTCCTCAAATATCTCGCCAAACAGGACGTCGAAACCCTCGCTGCAGAAAAAATAGAAATCGGAAAGATTCCCGATAGACAGGTAGACTTCCTGGATTTTGATGAGGTAGAACGCCTTATTGGCGCTATAGAAGGAAATGATGCCAAGGCCTTGCGGGACCGGGCCATTCTCGAACTCTTCTTTTCTTCGGGCCTCCGCGTATCAGAACTCGTCGGCCTTGATCGTCATCACCTCAATCTTGAGAAAGAAGAATTTAGTATTCGAGGAAAAGGAAGTAAGCTTCGTATTGTCTTCCTCTCTCCAGAGGCCAAGCAAGCACTTCAAATGTATCTTGATAAACGATCTGATATTGATCCGGCGCTTTTTGTTTCTTATCCGAAAAAGGGTCTTGTAAACCGAAAAAATACAAAACGCGATAGCATGCGCCTCACTCCGAGAAGTGTTCAGCGCATGGTCAAACACTACGCCAAAAAAGCAGGTATTTTAAAAGACGTCCATCCGCACACCCTACGCCATAGTTTTGCCACAGACCTTTTGGTTAATGGGGCTGATATACGAAGCGTACAATCAATGCTTGGACATTCCTCTATTACGACCACACAAATCTATACCCACATTACCAACGAACGTTTGAAAGAAATCCACCAAATGTTTCACGCCAAGAAAAAGGGAAGAGAAAAGAAATAGGACTCCTCGAGAGAAACGATTTATAAACGACATGCAAACTCTCTTGAACATCCTCAACATTTTCTTCTAAAAGGCTTTCATCTTCTTCTCTCATCTCCTCCACATTCTGACTCATCTCTTCTGTTATATTCTCCTCTTGTATTTCTTCGGTTATATCCATTTCTAAGGACTCCTCTGTCTCTACCTCCTCGGTAGCAATATCTTCTTTTGGAATTTCAGCTTGATTAGCAAAAAAACAACGAGGGCTGATAGGTCCAAGTTTATTTAATTTCAGGATATTACCAACTGCAGTAGCAGAAGCCCTAAAATGCGCACCATTTCCAGATCCCTGTGGATTTTTACAATCCATTCCATAGTTCCCATTACCAGTAAATACATTTTTTTCTACAGAAATATTTCCGGTAAGCTTTCCTCCGCTATATGACTGGAGCGCGAGTCCACTTGCTTTATTATTCGCAAAAGTATTTCCGGAAATAGTTAGTGTTGAGCCATTAATAATCATCTCCATCCCACCTTCACCATTATCAGAAAAAACATTTCCTGAAATACTCCCTCCAATAGCCGAATGAAAATCAGCTCCTTCTTCTCTATTTCCAGAGATAGTATTGCCTGTCAAAATAACTGATTTCCCAGTCAATATAAAGATTCCTTTGCGATTTTTTGCAATACGAGAATTCTTCACAGTCAACGTACCACCACCTTTCGGAGCATAGATACCTGCATCGGAACCACCCCGAATAGAAACATTGATGAGAGTTGCACTCGCACCTTTTTCAATCGTTATAGGAATAATATTTCCGTTTACGGTGACATTTTGGAGCGTAGATCCATCTTCCATGATGACGTCGCCATTAATGACGGCTTTTTCTGGGTTCGTGCCAATAACCGTAACACCTTTACGAATCTTTACATTATCACTCTCTTTACCAGAAAAATTGATGACTTTCTTCCCAGAACGGAGAGCTTTATCGAGATTTGCAGTACTCTCAGCAGCAAAAACAGCGGATCCCCAAAAGATACCTCCCCACAAAATGATAGTGAGAGATCCCAAAACTACCCCTCTACGAAAAAACACCATATAGGCATATAAAAGATGAATACTCTTACCTTCTCGTACTTTCTCAAAAAGATCAATATTTTACCCCTTCTGGAGAGGCGCTACTCCAAGCATCATTTTCTTCACACCCGAATGCTTAAAGGCAATAGTCGCGAGAGTACCCTGAAGAGAGACAATGAGACCAGACCCAAATTGAGGGTGCGTTACCATATCTCCTGGACGGACATCGTCTGCAGAGAGGGCTTCCTTCTGTTCTGCTCCATCAGACAGCGCACCTGCTGTGGTCGGTCTTGAAATTGATTTCTTAGCCTGAGTCTTGGGAAAACTATGAAAGGTCCTTTGGAAATGTCTTTTTCCAAGCATTCCAGAAGATACTCGTTCCTTTTCCTCAAGAACCACGCTTGGGATCTCTGAAAGGAACCTTGAAGGTGGATTTACCTGAGTTGAACCAAAAATAGTTCTCTGTTCTGTATAGAGGAGATGCACTTTTTCCTTAGCTCGCGTAATACCCACATACATAAGCCTTCGCTCTTCTTCCATTTCATGAGGAGAAAGGGCGCTTCTCGAATGAGGAAAGACTCCTTCCTCAAGACCGAGGATAAAAACGACTGGAAATTCTAGTCCCTTAGAACTGTGTACGGTCATAAGATGCACAGCATCACTCTTCTCACTAATTTCATCCGTATCAGAAGCCAGAGCTACTTCTTCCAGAAAAAGGTGCAGTGCTTCACGTAGCTCTGTCTTGTCGTACTTCTTCGCTACTGAAAGAAGCTCTCGAACGTTTTCATCTCGTGTTTCCCCTTCACTGGTTCCGTCAGTAAGACTCGCGATATATCCACTATCTTTCCCAAGGCGCTCAAGAAGCTCAGCAAACTTCATATCCTTCTTTTCCAACATCAGTGAGCGCAAACGCAAAAATACTTCTGCAAAATCTTTGATAGCCCGCAATTTACTTTCTTGAATACCGCTCTGTTCAGATGTCAGTCGATCTGCTGTTTCCAGGAAATCATTTCCTGTCTCACGAGCAAACTGCGCCCAACGTTCAAGCGTCATCTTCCCAATCCCTCGACGAGGCTCATTCACAATACGCTCGAGAGCTAAAAGATCTTTTGAATTCTCAAGAAAGCGCACATACGCAATCATGTCCTTGATTTCCTTGCGCTGATAAAATTTCAATCCCCCAACAATACGGTATTGAAGTGAGTAGCGCAGAAACATTTCTTCTACCATACGCGACTGCGCATTCGTTCGATACAATACTGCAAAATCATGATATCCGCGTCCCTTGGCATGTTCATCTCGAATTGTTTCGGCAACATAGCGCGCTTCTGCTTCTTCATCCTCAGCTGGACAGAGTGACACCAATTCCCCTGTCACAATATCCGTCCAAAGTTTCTTATGTCGTTGGTTCTCATTCTTTGAAATGACTCCTTGCGCTGCATCAAGGATTATTTGGGTAGATCGATAATTACGATCCAAAGTAATCACCACTGCCTCTGGATAGTCTTTTTCAAAATTCAAAATATTCTTTATATCAGCCTGGCGCCATCCATAAATAGACTGGTAGTCATCACCAATGACAAAGATATTATTATGCTTCTTCGCAAGAAGATGTACCAAAAGATACTGCGGATAGTTTGTATCCTGATATTCATCTACCATTACATAGCGAAAAGTCTCTTGATAGCGCTTTAAAACCTCGGGGTGCTCTTGGAATAATTTTACCGTCAGTCGAATAAGGTCATCAAAATCAAGTGAATTCGTCTCACGCAGTGTCCGCTGATAGCGTTCATACACTTTTGCCACCAATTCTTCATAATAGCTCCCGGCTTCAAGAGTAAATTGAGCTTCATCTATAAAAGCATTCTTGGCTCGAGAAATAGCTTCCAAAAGAGCTCTCGGACGGACCTGATCAGGATCCATATCAAGCTCCTTAATCGCCTTCTTAATAAGCGACTGTTGGTCTTGATCATCCAGAATGTGGAAACGAACACCATAGCCGAGTACCTCTATTTCTCGTCGTAAAATCCGAGCACAGATATTATGAAACGTTCCTACATACGGAAAAGTAAAATGCTGGCCTGTCTCAGATCCCTCTTCATTCAAGAGACGTTCAATTCTCTCGCGCATTTCTTGCGCTGCCTTATTCGTAAAGGTGACTGCCAAGATATTACTTGGCGAAACACGTTTTTCAGAAACAAGATAGGCTATACGATGCGTCAAAGTCTTTGTTTTCCCTGATCCTGCCCCAGCCAAAATCAAAACCGGCCCTTCAGTCTGAAGAACCGCCCGTAACTGTTCTGGATTGAGTCCCTTTTCCCAAAAATGCATATGACTTTCCTATTCTAACATACTTATCCTTTTTCCTCTTCACAGGACACTTGTGGTAAAATAGCGCTATGAAACACTTTTTTCCACGTATTTTCAAAGCCCTCGAGGACACTCCGCTCTCTTTACTCACCGCCTCTACGACATTCCTTGGGCTTATTATAACCCGCCTTATCATAGAAGGATCCTTGGGTTCGTTTGAACCCCATAGTTTTTCGTATCTTTTTTTCGAATTTTCCCATACATTCCTCTTTTTCCTCTGTTCATTCCTCCTCTTCCTTCCTATAGTTCAGCTTGCCGGAAAAGAAAATCTCAAAAAATCTACCAATGTCCTTCTTTTTGGTTTCCTACTTATTCTCACTCCACCTATCATCGACAAAATAATCTTTCAGGATCAGGCTTTTTGGAGCTTCTACGAATTTGATGGACTCATTGGCTTGGTACAGCGTTACTTTACTCTTTTTGGGGACACTCCAAGTATTGGTATTACGTATGGAGTACGCGTTGAAGTAGTTCTTGTGACACTTGCTCTTGGATTCTATGCCTTTATTAAACAAAAAAAACTCCTTACCGCTCTTGGTATCTCACTTTTGTCTTATACGGTGCTCTTTGTTTTAGGAACATTTCCTTCCTGGCTGACACTCATCCTGCTCGCCTTTCAAAAGAGTCTTCTCGCTATAAGCGCGCCTGATGTAGCTGCTATCTTTCTCTCTCCCGAGGCTATCCTCGGAAGAGAACTTCCAGATCTTCGAGCAGTTCTCAATATCAAAATGAGCCTTTTCTATGCTTGTTTTACTATTCTTCTCTCTGGAGCACTCTTATTCCACTTCGCTAAGGAACACTTTATAGCTCTCCTTAAAAATGCTCGCATTCCACAATTGGTATATCACGGTGGACTTCTTACCCTTGGAATGGCTCTAGCACTCACCTTTACTGATACCTCTCTTTCCTTCTCGAGCCCCTTTACCTTCCTTGCCTACATACTCCTTATTGCTGCCGTTGAATGTGCCTGGCTTGCCTCTGTTGTTGTAAACGATATCTTCGATGTAGCCATCGATGAAAAAACAAATTCTTTCCGTCCGCTTATTCAAAAAACCATTCCCAAGGATCAATTCATGACCTACGGAGCACTCTTTTTTTTCGCATCTCTTCTCTTCGCAGGTCTCGTAAGTTTTCAGGCTTTACTTTTGCTCCTAGCCTATCAAGCCATCGCTTGGCTCTATTCTGCTCCACCGCTCCGCCTCAAACGTTTCCTCGGAATCGCTACCTTACTTGCTGGATGCGCTGGGATACTTGTTCTTTGCGCTGGCTTTTTGGCAGTCGCTCCAGAAACAGGTATCCTCACTCTTCCTCCAGCCCTACTATTCTTTCTCCTTGTTGGCTACACTCTCTCTCTTCCAATTAAAGATTTCAAAGATGTGACTGGTGATGCCGCAGATAATGTCTATACGCTTCCCGTCGTAGTGGGTATACAAAATGCGAAATGGATACTTGGAAGCTTATTTTTCATTTTGTATGCCCTGAGTCCGTTTATCCTCCATGAAACAGCATTGTTCTTTCCAGCTCTCCTCTTTGGAAGTCTTTCCTTTTGGACGCTCCAAAAGGCCAACGAGAAAGAAAGCTCTTTCTTTGCTTTTCGAAAACTCCCCATACCACTCCTCATGCTCATTGGAGTATACGGTATTTGTATTTTCTTTTTCCTTCGTTAAACAGATTTTTCTTGATCCCACAAGGCACACAGGTTCTCCCAATCAGTGAGGGAGAGTGCTTGAGCTCGAATATCTTTCCGAAGACCGAGACGTTCAATATATTCTTCTACCGAAGCGCGCGGAAGAGTAAATGTATTTGCAAGATTATTCGCCAGTGTTTTTCTTCGTGCTGAAAAACCTGCTCGTACAATACGAAAAAGTTTTTTATCTGCTTCTTCTTCGTACTGACGTTTTGGGACGATATGAATAACAGCACTATCTACTTTCGGCACTGGATCAAAAGCCTCCTTCGGAACAAAAAGTTTTTTTTCAACATCCGCATAATACTGCGCCATAATAGAAAGTAAACTCATGGATCCTGGTTTCGCAGCGAGTCTCTCTGCAACTTCATCTTGTACCATAAGCGTCAAAGATTGTGGTGGTTGCTTCAAAGAAAGCAGTGTTCGGATAATTGGGGCCGTAATGTAATAGGGAATATTGGCAATAATTTTATATCCATGTTCACCGAAAGTAGAACTGTCAATAAGTTCAGCCAAATGAATATCCAAGATATTTCCTTCTAAAATTGAAACGTGTTTTGAATTCACAAAGTGTTCTTGAAGTCTGCCGACGAGTACTCGATCCAGTTCAATGGCCATAAGCTTCTCTACTTTGTCACACAGCACATACGTCAATGCTCCTGTTCCTGGTCCAATCTCAAGAACCCAATCAGTTGGCTTCACTTCTGCAATCGAAAAAATTTGATCAATGACATCTTGATCTTTCAGAAAATTCTGCCCGAGAGACTTTTTCGCTTTTACTTCCATAGTCTAATTTACAATTTCTTCCATCTTTACATTCACGACTCCTTGACCAAGAGAAGCAATTTTTTGGAAAGCGACTTTATCAAGATCGATAATCCTTCCAGCTCCAAATGGTCCCCGATCATTTATAACAACGATAACACTCTTTCCATTTTCTGTATTTGTGACCCTAACATAACTTCCCATTGGAAGCCAGGGATTGGCCGCGGCCAGTGTCCCGGTATGCGCATACCAGGATGCTCCTCCACTATGACTCTTCCCTGTTTTGACATACGTCCCTTGGGTAACAATTTCATCTACAGGATCTTTCACTTTTTCTGTTTTCAAAAGCTTTCGATTTACCTCTTTTCCGTCATGACGACTCACTCGATACGTCAATCGCTCTATCCCTGGTTCCCCTTTCTGAGTAACAATCTTTTTTCTCCAAGAAAGCTCGCTATCTTCATTTGATTTTTGTGAAAAGGCAATTGGTTTTTCTTTCACCTCTTCTTCTATTTGTACACGCGTTACTTTTACTACAAGTTCATTCGAAACCAAAACATCTTTGCTTG
This sequence comes from Patescibacteria group bacterium, assembly GCA_038062975.1. Lineage (GTDB taxonomy): Bacteria > Patescibacteriota > Minisyncoccia > Moranbacterales > UBA1568 > UBA1568. The sequence goes on from JBBTWC010000006.1 coordinate 21,629, forward strand.
GAGATATAATATCATCTTCATCAAGAGCAATATTATTTTCACGGAGTGCTTCTTCAAGGTTCTCTGCCCGTGTTTTGACACTCTGTTCTCCTCCATCTATCCGCAAAGAAAATGTGTGTGCTCGAGAAAGAGAAAGACGTTCTCCGCTGTACAGCCTTTCTCCTTCGGATGGAAAGATACTGTCTCCTTCATTTAAAATAAGCTCTTGTTCTTTCAAAAAATCTCCGACTGTTTTTGCGGTGACATCCCGGAAAACAAATTCGAGCTTCCCATCAGTGACTGTTATTGTCTTTTTTGTTGAAAGAGAAAAACTTTCAGAAGCATCTTTTTGAAACCATAAAAACCCTCCTCCAACAAGAAGGGCAAGAAGAATAAAAATAAGAATTCGAGAAAGCTTCATCTGGAAAATATTATTCTTTAAACCGGTACTGGAGCGCTTCAGCTACATGCTTTTGCAAAATAGTTTCTGCTCCTTCAAGATCAGCAATCGTACGCGCTACTTTCAGAACGCGCATATACCCACGAGCTGAAAGTTTCAGTGTCCCAACAGCAGATCGTAGCAATTCTTTTCCGGCATCATCCAAAATACAAAACCGCCGTACCGTCTCTCCGCTCATTTCAGCATTCGTGAGGATAGACAGTTCAGAAAACCTCTCTTTCTGTATCAGTCGAGCGCGTTCAATCCTTTCCCGAATGGACGCGCTTTTTTCAGCTGGCGAAACTTCTTCATCTAACTTCTCTACCTTCACACGTGGTACCTCAATATGCAAATCAATACGATCCATAATCGGACCAGAGATTTTCTGACGATAGCGTGCTGCTTGGTACGGAGAGCACGAGCAAAGCCGTTCTGGATCACCCGCGTATCCACAAGGACAAGGATTCATAGCGGCTACGAGCATAAACCGTGCTGGAAATGAAAGCGAACCCTTTACCCGAGAAACGGTCACCTCACCTTCTTCTAGTGGTTGGCGCAAATTTTCCAAAACAGAACGCGAAAATTCTGCGAATTCATCAAGGAAAAGCACTCCTCGATGAGCTAAACTTATCTCCCCTGGCTTTGGAAAGGTTCCACCTCCAATAAGAGAAGCAGAGCTGGCCGTATGATGCGGAGCGCGAAATGGACGAATAGAAACCAAAGGCCCCTGATGCGCGAGTCTTCCTGCTACAGAGAATATCTTGGTTACTTCCAGGCTCTCTTCAAAATCAAGAACTGGCAATATTCCCGGAAGCGCTCGTGCCAAAAGTGTTTTTCCGGATCCAGGTGGGCCTACAAAGAGAAGGTTATGTCCTCCGGCCGCAGCAATCTCCAAAGCCCGCTTCGCATGTTCCTGTCCCCGAATATGCATCATATCAGAAGAATATTCTTCTACTGGGCGAGGGGCGAGCGATTCATCCTTCTCAAAAGGGAGAAGGACCTTCTTTCCCTCAAGGTGCCGTACAACTTCTTCGAGTCGTTTCACTGCGTACACCTTGGGCCCTCGAATCAACGCTGCTTCTTCTGCGTTAGCCTCGGAAACATAGATTTCTTCAAATCCATTGTCCCTGGCAAACAAAGCAATCGGCAGTACGCCCTGTACCCGGCGTACAGATCCATCCAAAGCAAGTTCTCCAAGAAAAAGTTTCCCCTTGGCATCAAATGCCGTTTGTTTGGTTGCCAAAAGAATACCAAGAGCCATTGGGAGATCATAAATAGGAGAATTTTTTGGAAGGTCAGCAGGAGCTAAGTTTACTGTAATTCTGCCACACTGATGCGGTGGTTTAAATCCACTATTTTTCAAAGCAGCACTCACACGATCTCGAGATTCCCGAATGGCCAGGTCCGGTAACCCTACCAGAGTAAAAGTATGCAAACCTGCGACCAAAACATCCACCTCTACCTCAACGGGGACACTTTCTAATCCAAGAGTGGCTGCAGAATATAAGGTTGCTGACATACACTATGTGTTCAAGATATTATTTCTTGTAACAAATTTTACTCCAAGAGATGCAAAGAGGATACAAAGCACTCCTATCGTTATCAAAATGTCTGCTCCATTGAAAGTTGGGAAGAAAAACAAAGAAATGTAGTCTGTAACACAGCCGAATATAAAACGTTCCCATAGATTACTTGCTCCTCCAGAAAAAATAAGGAGCCAGCCAAGAGATTCTTGTTGGTTTCCCGATTGGAGACCAAAAAAGAAAGCTCCCAAAAGGAAAATTACCCCAAAAACCATAAGGAGTGTTGATGGGATAGCGAGACTCCAGGATCCCGCAGCGTTACAGACTACGAAAGAGCTTGCTCCCGTAAGGAGCCCTCGCACGCCTTGAAGAAGCAGAATAAAAAAAACTGCAAAAAGTGCTCTCCAAAGTACTTTCTGCAGCTTCATATTCTTCGTATGCTTTCTAGATCGCTGTACGCGCAGCTGGATAGGCCTTAAGGCGCTCAAGACTGATTTCCTCGCCTGTTACCTCATCAACACCAAATGTTCCATCCTCGATACGCTGTAACGCGTCGGTAGCATCTTTGAGCTGTGTCTCAAGTGTTGTTTCCAAAGCCAAGTTATCAACATAACCCTCGACTTCAGAAGCACTTTCATCAGAGTCATCGCCCAAATTTTCCATTTGGGTTTCAAATTGACCAGGCACGCCTGTTGGTTTTGCAAAACGCGCAAGCTCTCCTTCGAGACGAGCCTTCTCGCCTAAAAGTGTTTCTTTAAATTCAGATATTTGTGAAGATTCAAGAGACATAAAAATGTGTATCTACAAGTTATCATACGAAAAGTATAGCAAAAATCTCTCTCTTTGTCTATAAAAAAATATCTTCAAGATGCCGTATTTGCGCCTTTTTTTGTTCTGAATCATAGACAATAGCGAGCGCATCAAAACCATATTCTCGATCCAAGAGTCGCCTCTCTCGAAGATAGACTCCCGAAATTCTTTGGAGTCGCTTCAGTTTTGATTGAGTAATATTTTGTTCTGGCAAGGAATCGTCAAAATGGCTTTTTGTACGAGTTTTTACCTCTACAAAAACGACTTTTCTTCCTTTTTGAGCAATAATATCAACTTCTCCTAAGCGATATCCAGAGGTATTCGTATAACGAGTATCTAAAATACGATATCCTTTCTTTTTCAGATAGCGAACCCCGAGAGATTCTCCCAAAAGACCTACATCGAGATGATTACCTACTCCTTTTTGCATATTTTCCCTAACAATAGTCGGTATTGCATCCAAAAACAAGCTTTTGAGTATTAAAAAACACCCTTTCGGGATGGTTCTGAATAAAATACAAGAAATTGTTGGTTTCGGGCGCTACGGAGGCCCAATAGTAAATATATTTGGCTGTAGCGCCCGAATTTGCATGTGCCAACAGGTATGTCGGTTACTTAGCCCGGGTGAGAGGCATCGTAATCCATAGAGCACGCCTGTATTTTGTGCGCATGACCATTTGCACTTCACCTAACTTTTGAAGTACTTAACCCTTCACCGTTCTCTGGCATAAAGCCTTTGGTTGTTTTTTTTTGAAAGAACGAATTTTTTTGTTTCTTTTTGTTTTTCTTCTGACTGTATTATTTTTTCAGAAGTTTTTTGTTTTTGTTTTAGGTCTCCGTGTTAGGACGGAGCGGCTCTACGTTGTAGAACACTTGAACAGTGAAAGAATCCCCTTCACAATTAGGGGGAAATTGTGAGTGGGAACTCTTTCACCGTTCGGAAACAACCTACGGGAAGGAAATTGTTAAGATTCAAACTTCGATATACCTATTATAGCAGAAAAAAAGACACAAGTCAATCACCTAAAAGTACTTTTGCTTCTTTTCTGGCCTTTTCTTTCGTTGAAACACTCAAAATATTTCTTTCTTTCTTTTCTTCGTCTCAAAAAAAGTCTTTTACTTTTTTCTTTTGAGAAAATTTTGCTTTATCTTAGCTTTTCTTTCTAAACACAGCCTGTCTCCATCGATTATTTCCTATCCAAGAGAACTCGCAGTGTATTTTTACTATTCCCAATAAACCACTTCTTCCCATTTACTGCATAATCAAAAGACAATCCTTTTTCTGTATCAACATTTACAAAGAAAACCTGAAGTGCTCCATATGCCCCTGATCGAAAGACCGCTTTCCCTGGAACCACAACATCCGGGCCATACAAAAGATTCTGAAAAGCACTCGGGAGATCAGCATTTACTTCTTTCAGAAGCTCTTCCGGATTACTCGTCTCTTTGAAATTGAGTTCCAAGCCTATTTTCGCTTGGCCGGCATCATTATACAGAAACAACGAGAATCCTTCATCAATTTGTGTCAAAAGATCTGCGGGCACTTCTAATTCCGCAAGGTAGGCAAAACGACTAAAGGCGAGAGGATTATTATTTTGATCGGTTACCACAAACTCCACCGGCAAGGCCATCTTGGCTTGAACCATCTTTGTACCGGAATCGAGAATCTTTCCTGAAATAGTCTTGGCGGTATCTGTTTCTGTGTTAAAGGAGATATAATTTGCCTTATCCAAAGCAAAAGGAGGAAGGATTACCTCCTGTGGAGCAGGGACGCTCTGAGCAGGAGTTACACCTTCTGTATCCACCGAAGGAACAGCACGAGAACGCATAAAGAAAAACACAATCCCTCCAATAATAAGGAGAACGAGAAATCCGATGCCCAAGAAAAGAAGTGTCTTCGAATTCATTTTCGGCATCTTTTTTGATGGAGAAGGGACATCTTTCTCATAAGAGAGCATAGACGAGGAAAGAGGCTCAGCCGGAGCCCCAAAAGGAGCGGTGCCTGATTGTACCCTTTCTTGAACAGGTACATCCTTCGGGCCTTCTGGTACGACTTGAGTTGGAGCCTGCGTTGGTTCTTGATAGGAAGCACTTCCAAAAGGAGCGGGTCCAGATGATACTGGAGCAGCTTCGATAGCATCTTTACGAACAGTATCCCCCATAATACTGACTGAAGCTGTAATTTGCGCAGGAATTGCAGATGGAGTATCCGAAGAAGACTTTTTGTCAGAAAAGATTCCCATAACGTTTGAATAATTCAGTAAAAAAGAAAAGGAGACTTAATCTCCTTTTCAGTATACACCAATTTTTTCTTCGGAAAAGAAATATTACTCTCCCGCTGCCAGTTTTGCTTTCGCAGCCTTGAGAGAAAGATTGATACGTCCCTGAGAATCAATTTCTTTCACCACTACTGGTACAACATCTCCAACATTGACGACATCTTCTACCTTGTCGACACGCTCGTCAGCAAGCTCAGAGATATGAATGAGTCCCTCTTGATTTGGAAGTACTTCCGCAAAAGCACCGAAGGTCATAATTTTCGTAATACGTCCCTGAAAGAGTTCGCCAGCCTTTACTTCTCGAGTAATATTACTGATCCATTCTACTGCTTTACTTGCACCAGACTCATCTGTTGATGTGATAAAGACAGAACCATCATCCTCAATATCAATAGAAACGCCTGTTTCATCGATAATCTGATTAATCATCTTGCCTCCCGGCCCAATGACATCTCGGATCTTCTCTGGATTAATGTGAATCGTAATAATACGAGGGGCATATGGAGACAGATTCTTGCGAGGCTCTGGAATAGTTTCCAGCATTTTCTCCAAGATTTCTAATCTATTTGTCTTGGCCTGATGAATAGCGACGGCCAATACTTCTGGTGTCAGTCCATCGATCTTCACATCCATTTGCATAGCGGTAATACCATCACGGGTACCGGCAACCTTGAAGTCCATATCTCCATAATGGTCTTCCAATCCCTGAATATCGGTGAGAATTTTGTAGGCGCCATCTTTTCCAGTGATTACTCCCATAGCAATACCCGAAACCGGCTTCTTTATAGGCACTCCGGCATCCATAAGGGAAAGCGTAGAACCACAGGTTGAGGCCATTGAAGAAGAACCGTTCGACGAAAGCACTTCAGAAACAAGGATAATCGTATAAGGGAAATCTTCTTTAGAAGGAAGGACTGGGATCAAGGCTTTTTCAGCCAATGCTCCGTGACCAATTTCACGTCGCCCAGGACCACGCATTGGTTTTACTTCTCCTACTGAGTATGGAGGGAAGTTGTAGAAGTGCATGTAGCGCTTCTTTTCATCCGTTTCCATAGTGTCGACTACCATTTCATCTCCAGGTGCTCCAAGTGTAGTAACCGTCAGCGCTTGTGTTTCTCCTCGAGTAAAGAGTCCTGTTCCATGTGTACGAGGAAGAACCCCAACCTTAGACCAAATCGGACGTACTTCTGTTAATTTTCGGCCATCTGGACGCTTTTCGTGCTTCAAGATATTCTCATGCACAATTTCATCAGCCGCTTCATCGGAAATCAAGTTTACTAATTCTTCCAAATAACTCTGCTCAGGAAACTTTTCTTTTGCAAATGTCATCGCGTGACTCAAAATAGAAGACATTTCAGTTTCAATAGCCTTTTTTGGCTGAAGATACAGAGCTTCACCCAGACCTTCTTTCAAAAAGACTTCTTTTACTTCACGTTCAAACTCCTCACTTCCACGAAGCAAAGCCGCAGGAGACTTCTCTTTCCCTGCTTGCTTTCGAATATCCTCAATAAAGGCAGTAATCTGCTGAATAACCGCAAAACCGAAGGAAAAGGCCTCTACCATTTTCTCTTCTGGAATCTCACTCCCTCCAGCCTCGATCATATTGATCTTCGTATTGGTACCAGACAACAAAAGGTCGAGTGTGGTTTGTGTGCGCTCCTCAGTCTTTGGGTTGAGAATAAATTCTCCATCCTTCAAACCAACACGTACAGCACCAATAGGTCCATTCCAAGGAATATCAGAGAGTGAAAGCGCGGCAGAAGCGGCAATCATCGCTACAACATCCGGATCATTTTCACCATCATATGAAAGTGTTGTGACTACCACCTGCACCTCATTGCGCATGCGACTATCAAAAAGAGGCCGTACAGTTCGATCAACGGCTCGCCCCGAAAGGACGGCGTCATCAGAAGGGCGACCTTCGCGCTTAATAAACCGAGAACCCTTAATTTTTCCAGCGGCATAATACCGCTCTTCGTAATCTACCATCAGAGGAAAATACCCCATGATCTTTGAGGCGCTTTTACTCATAACGGCTGTGGCCAAAATAACGGTATCCCCATAACGGGCAGTGACCGCGCCATTTGCCTGACCTGCGAACATTCCGGTTTCAATAACCAGTTCGCGGCCCCCTACTGAAAGAGACCATTTCTGCTCTTGCATAGTGCTTTTTTGCCGCCTGCAAGCTCATAAACACGCGGTTTTTATAAGGACTACTTCGGTAGCCTAATGAAATCCGTGTACCTACAAACAAGCGAGATACGGCTTTTCAATTGTTATCCTACCTCTACTCTACCCATTTTTCTCCCCTTTTGTCAAAGAAAAGAGACCTGTCTCCAGGTCCCTTTGAAAAAATAACCCCTTAAATAAGAAAATTCTTTTTGTTCTCCGAAAGATTCAAGAAATCATCTGCCACCTCAACAAGCTTTTGGCTCGCCGACTCAGCAAAGGCAATGACCTCTACACGGCAACCATATGTATTCTGAATATACTCAACGAGTGATATATAGTCACCATCCCCAGAAACCAGAATAATCACATCCAACTTCGGAGCCATCTTGATAGCATCTACCGCAATACCCACATCCCAGTCACCCTTTTTTGATCCGTCTGGAAAGATTTGCAGGTCTTTCGTCTTTACCTCATACCCACTTTTTTCCAAAGCCTCAAAGAACTTTTCTTCCGTGGCTTCAGCAGTGGTAATCCCGTAGGCAAAGGCTCGAATAAGCTTTCGATCACCTACTCCTGCCAAAAGAACGTTTTTGAAATTTACTTTTTTACTGTATAAAACTCGAGCACTGTAATACAAATTGGAAATGTCTACTAAAACACCTACTCTTTGATCTAAAAATTTTGCCATATGTATAAAAATATTGAAACGGGCTTATGAAAAAAAGAAAAGGGGCATTAGAGCCCCAGTGTCTTTACGAGATCTTTGAATGATTTCTCATTCGTCTTTTCGAGATAAGCAAGAAGCTTTTTTCTCTTGGCAACCATCTTGAGGAGACCACGACGTGAATGAAAATCCTTTTTGTTCTTCTTCAGGTGAGCGGTCAATCTCTTGATCTGCTCTGTAAAGAGGGCGATTTGATACTCAGGCGAACCTGTATCCTTATCATGGCGCTTTACTTCTCCTGTCACCTTTACCTTCTGCTTATTCGTCAATGCCATAGCATTTTGTCAGCGAGGCACTCGTCTCCTTTCTCGGAAACCAACACCCGCTCGTGTATAAAAATTAACAAACGTACTGTAACACGCTTCTTCTGTTTTAGCAACTCATATCCCATGGACAGATCCGGACATCTCTTATACTGTAAGGCCATATGAAAACTCTTATTCTCAAAATAGGCGGTAGTGTCATCACTAAAAAAGAGCTCTCTGCTCCCGCTCTTCGTGTGGAGATTATAGAAGAAATTGGACGAATCCTGAAGACACACTCTGATTCAAAAGAGATTCGTCTCATCCTTATTCATGGCGCTGGCTCTTTTGGTCACATTCTTGCAAAACGCTACTCCCTTCAAAATGGCACCAAGGATCACCCGGAAAAAATTCCTCAGGCACTCGAGGTACAGGAATCAGTAACAAAACTCCATACTGAAATAATGAGACTTTTCAAAGCGTGCAACCTTCCAGTGCAATCTTTTCCAACGCATCAGTATATTACAAATGACAAAGGAAGTATTTCCCAGATAGAAACAAATCCTCTTAAAATAGCTCTTGATGCCGGACTGATTCCCGTACTCTACGGCGATATGATTCCTGATCTCACATGGGGATATTCTATTTGTTCTGGAGACGAGATCGTAGCCGAACTCTCACAAATCTTTTCTGCAGAATCAGTATTCTTTGCCTCCGATGTTGATGGGATCTATACAAAAGACCCGCATGTATTCAAAGACGCTACCCGTATTCCAGAAACTACTCTTCAAGAAATTATTTCCGGAAAGATACAACTCGACGAGTCACATAATACCGACGTTACGGGAGGCTTATCAAAAAAATTCTCTCTCTTCAAGGATTCTCCGGCACTAGAGAGTATTTATCTTTTCAACGGACTCATTCCAAAAAATTTCGAGGTGCTCTTTCAAAAAAGACCCCTTCTCGGTACCCATATTCAGGTGAAAAAATAACTCTCATAAAAAAATCGACAGGCGGGACAATACCCGACCTGTCGTATTCGAGATGAGGGGGGCGTATTTTCTAGTCTAGTATCCCGCCCGTGGACCTCTTTCTGCTCGCCTCTCTTTCTCGGCCAAGAAAGACTGGAACATAGGATCAATTCCGTCCCGACGAGGTTTCGTGCCCCGAAGAATCTCCAGGGACTGGAACCCGAGAGGATCATATTCGATCCCGGCATGAGTGCCCCAGGTATCCTGTGAGCCCCCACGATAGCACGCCACATAGCAGCGCGTTGCTACTCCATGCACCGAAAGCGCACACAGGATCCTCGGTTCGGAAATCCGAAGATCTCCGTGCTGATCGACTTCTTCTTGGAGAAGTCTGTGAAGCGCTTGTTCGTCCGTTTCTTCTGGTTCCTGACTTTCCCACGGGAAAGAAAGGTCCCCCAGTTTTTTCCCGATCTGGGGCTTCGGAATCTTCTCGCTGATCATATAGACTGTTTCCCAGCCACTATGAATGATCAGCGCGACACTGGAATTTGGTAATATGAGCGACATTCCCCTACTTCCCTTCACTAGAGAATATTCTCGGTGCCCTCACTTTATCCCCTTTCACAAAAGATTGTCAAATAAAAAAGCCGCCCAAGAGGACGGCTTTCTCATAACAGTTTTAGAGTATGGTGAAGGCCGCAACCCAATCTCCTGCCTGTGGCTTCATCACTCGCACACCCTGAGTCACTCGACCCAAGAGCGGAATGCTCTTAAACGGAATACGAATGATTGTACCTTTTTGCGAAGTGAGGATAAGATCACTCTCAACATCCGCCATACTGGTAATCATCGCTCCAATGAGCTTTCCTGTCTTCGGAGTCACCTTCATCGTCTTAATTCCGGATCCTCCACGCTTCTGTACTTTGTAACTCTTGAGTTCACTACGTTTTCCAAATCCGTTCTGAGAAAGGATGAGGAGTTCAAGATTTTTCTCTCCTTTCTTAATAACATCCATGCCAACAATCTTGTCATCTTCATGCAATTTCATACCCCGAACACCCGCAGCATTTCTTCCCATTGGACGAACGTCTGTTTCTTTAAATCGGATAGCAATACCATCGCTTGTCGTAAGGGCTACATCATCAGCTCCCGTTGTTGCTCCTACCCAACCAAGCGTGTCTCCCTTTTCAAGAGAAATGGCGATCAAACCAGAACGACGGACATTTTCAAATTCTTCCAATTTTGATTTCTTAATCGTTCCGTTCTCTGTTGCCATGAAGAGATACTTGTAATCATCATTCTTATTAAGAGCAATCATCGCAGTAATCTTCTCTTCCTGACTGAGCTGCAAAAAGTTCACAATCGCCTGACCCTTTGAAGTCCGAGAAGACTCAGGAATTTCGTAGGCTTTTGTCTGAAATACTTTTCCGCTATTCGTAAAGAACATGAGATTATCATGCATCTCAATCGTCAGTACATTGGCGATACGATCTTCTTCCTTTGTCGTTGCACCAATAACCCCTTTGCCTCCACGCTTCTGCACACGATAGACACTTGGGTTCATTCTCTTGATATACCCATCTTCTGTCAGAGTAATGATCGCTTCTTCATTTGGAATCAAATCTTCCTGTCGGAATTCTGTTATGCCTGATTTGATCACTTTTGTCTTTCGTTCATCACCAAACTTCTCTCGTATTTCCAAGAGTTCACTCTTTACCAATCCTAAGATTTTCTTACGGTGCTTCAAAAGATCTTCCAAGTACGCAATGAGTTTCATTTTTTCTGCGAGCTCATCCTCAATTTTCTTCCGCTCCAAGCCAGCCAGTGTTTGCAAACGCATTTCCAAAATAGCCGTTGTCTGACGATCAGAAAATTTAAATTTCTTCATCAAATTTACATGTGCCTCTTCTTTCGTCTTGGATCCACGAATCGTTTCAATAACTTGATCAATGAAATCAAGTGCTTTTTTGAGACCCTCCAAGATATGCGCACGATCCTTGGCCTTCTGAAGTTCAAACTGTGTACGTCGCATCACTACTTCTTCTCGATGCTTTACGTAATGTTCCAAAATAGATTTCAAAGACAAAATCTGTGGATCACGCCCATCTACCAACGCCAGCATATTCACGTTGAAGTTTTTCTGAAGATCGGTCATCTGGTACAGCTTGTTGAGCACCTTTTGTGGAAAGGCTTCTTTCTTCAGATCGATAGCGATACGCACGCCGTCTTTATCTGATTCATCACGAAGATCTTTAATGCCCTGAAGCTTGTCTTCTTTCACCAAATCAGCAATCTTCATAATAAGACTCGCTTTGTTGGTAGCATACGTCATCTCATTGATGATGATCTGGAACTGCCCTGCTTTATTCTCAATAATCTCCGCCTTTGCACGAGCTGTAATTGGACCCTTTCCGGTTGCGTAGGCATTCCGGATATCTTTTTGGTTATAAATAATTCCTCCGGTTGGAAAATCAGGACCCTTGATAAACTGCATCAGATCATCCACCGAGGCATCTGGATTATCAATCAAGTGACTGATACCGTCGACGAGTTCATTGAGATTATGTGGCGGGATATTTGTTGCCATACCAACGGCGATTCCCACGGTCCCATTTAAGAGAAGCTGTGGCAATTTTGCTGGTAACACTACTGGCTCCTGATGAACACCATCGAAGTTTGGTACAAAGTCAACCGTATCTTTATCAATATCGACGAGCATTTCTTCTGCAATTGACATGAGCTTGGCCTCGGTATAACGATAGGCTGCTGCTCGATCACCATCCATTGATCCAAAGTTTCCCTGTCCCCAAATAAGCGGATAGCGCAAAGAAAAGTCTTGTGCTAAACGCACCATCGTATCGTACACAGCCACATCGCCGTGTGGATGGTACTTACCGAGCACTTCACCGACTACCGTAGCAGACTTTCGAAACTTTGAAGTAGAACGAAGTCCTGTAGACCACATGGAATACAAAATACGTCGATGCACCGGCTTTAATCCGTCACGTACATCCGGAAGAGCACGAGCAACAATAACACTCATCGCATAATCAAGATACGACTGCTTCATCTCGTCCGTAATAGAACGAGGTTCAATTTTTCCGTTATGAAATGCTTTCTTTTCTTCGCTCATAGGGTTGTACAACAAATGTCTCTACAATCTTTATTTATTCGTCTTTTGTTCCAGCTGTCCTTGAAAAAAGTCTTCTCCCGTAGCATCAACATCACTTCCCGGCTCTACTCGTAACGATTCATTCTTCTGCATGAGATCATTTAATGAAGGTTCGTTCTCTCCAGAAAGAGCTTCTTTCCCTTGCTCTAACGCTTCGGGAGTATCTTCTGAAATAATAGTAAAACTTTCATGCAGAGAAAGGAGCCAGATACTGAGTATAAAGAGCATGGAAATAGCGAGAGAGCCCCAGACATAACGCATTCGGATATGTTCTGGCTGACTTCGAATATTTTCAATTTTCTCCCAAATCCCAAGACTCATACGGTATGATTATACACTCTACCCTCCCCGCTCGAGAAGTACGACCTCGAGATTCTTTTCTTCGATATCTTTTTTCTTTACATTGAGTTTCGCAATGGATTCCTTCGGGCAATTCCCAATAGCGTCACAGAAGGCCTTTTCACTTTCCAACGGAAGCGTCAGTCCAGAAAGCTTATAGTGCATCGGGATAATGACGTTTGGCTCAATCTTCCGAGCAAGCTCTGCTGCGAGTTTTGCCGAAAGAGCATCTCCTTCTCCTACTGGAACAAAGAGAATATCTATACTGCTCAATTTATCGATCATTTCCGGAGTTAACATGTGTCCAAGAGCACCCAAAAAACAGACATGAATATCTTCGCTCTCAAAAACAAAAATAGTATTCTGTCCCTTCTTCACTCCTTCCACTCCATCAGCAAAGGATTCAAAACCAAGAGCAGTCATTCCCTTGGCAGCATATTCACCCGGCATGTCTAGTACTACTGGCTCACCCTTAAGATTTTCTTTCGCCTCTGAAACATTATGCGAAAGGAGAATAACATCAGGTTCTCCCTGAGGAGAACGAAGCCCCACACCTTTTCCCAGAGGATCGGTCCAGACAATAACATCATCAGTCGCTCTTCCACCTGGTTTCGTCGTAATTTTGAAGCAATAGTCACCGTAATACTGTATATTCATACATTTTTTCCAAAAAGCCCTTTACAAGAGTAAATTGCCTGCACTTTTCTGCAAGTATGCTTCAGTGTATCACGAATTTTATTTCTCTGTCTATTGAAAAGAAGCTCTTTCTCTTCCCTCTTGCCAAATTCAACTTTTTGGGCTAGGATAAGGGAAAGCTTTGAGCTCTCGGTTCGGGATAATTGGATAACACAACTGAAAAAGGGATGCTGTAATCCCTCTTGTCTGGTCTTCTGTTTTCCAAACACCTGAGTTAATGGTGTTTTTTGCTTTAAATAAGGTATTTTTGAAATCGCGCTGTAATCCTAACCCCTGTGGACGCGCACCACAGACATTTCGTATACATATGACAAAGACTCAAGTAGTAACTGAAGTAGCGCCATCTTCCCCAATGGAAGACCTTTTGGCGAAGCATTTTGTAGAAATTCCTGAAGTTGGTGACGTTATCCAGGGAACCGTCCTTCATATTGCCCCAAGTTCTGCTCTTATAGACCTCGGTCCTATGGGAACAGGTATTGTTTTGGGCAAAGAAATGCGTGACGGACTCGGAACAGACGGAAAACTCAAGATTGGTTCCGTAGTGACCGCAACTCTCATGAGCTATGAGAATGAAGACGGTTATATCGAACTTTCTATTCGTGAGGCATCCTATGAGAAATCTTGGGAGGACATCGAACAGAAGCTTACGAACCGCGAAGTAGTTCCAACTCGTGTAACCGAAGCAAACAAAGGTGGACTCATGGTAGAAATCAACGGTATCGCCGGATTCCTTCCAGTATCTCAACTCTCAAGCGAACACTACCCTCGCGTTGAAGATGGTGACAAGAATAAAATTCTCGATCTTCTCAAAAAACTTATTGGTCAGGAAATTCAGGTTCGTATCTTGGATGCTGATCGTGAAACAGAGAAACTGATCACCAGCGAGAAGGCCGCTCAAAGTGAGAAGGAGCGTGAACTTATCAACCTCTTCCGTGTTGGTGACGTGGTGAAAGGTGAGGTAAGTGGTGTCGTAGATTTCGGAGCATTCGTAAAATTCTCTCCAATGGTAAAGAAGGGCGAGAAAGAACGCGGAGAAAAACTCGAAGGTCTCGTTCACATTTCTGAGCTTGCCTGGCAACTCATTGATGATCCACGTGAAATGATCAAGACAGGAGATCAGGTAGAAGCCAAAATTATTGGTATCGAGGATACTCGTATCTCACTTTCTATGAAGGCTTTGAAAGAAGATCCTTGGAATAGCGTTACTGAAAAATACAAGGTTGGTGATATCGTTCCTGGAAAGGTTGATAAGATCAATCACTTCGGAGCATTCGTCTACCTTGATAAAGATATTCACGGATTGGCACACGTCAGTGAATTCCAAGATGTCTATCCTGGAAAGAAGATTGAAGAAGTCTTCAAAGAAGGAGAAAACTATAATTGGAAAATCCTTTCTATCGAGGCCAAGAGTCATCGCATGGGACTCCTCCCGGTAAAAGAAGACGCCAAATAAGCCAAAAAACATCCGTGTCCTGCACGGATGTTTTTGTAAAAGAAAGAACGAAATGAAAAATATCTTTATCATCTCTGGACCAGCTGGTTCCGGAAAAGACGCCGTCATCGAAGGACTGCGTACACGCTTTCCTTCAGAACGAGTCATTACTTCTACTACCAGGCTTCCTCGCGAAGGAGAAACAGAAGGAATATCATACCATTTTCTTTCTCGAGAAAATTTCGAAAAAGCTCTCAAAGAAAATAAGTTTGTCGAATACTCGATAAATGAAAATGACGAACTCTACGGTGTTACCAAAGAAGAGATTGAAAGAGTTTCAAAACTCCCTGTCACCATACTCTGGAAAATGGATTGGAAAGGAGTCGTCTCTGTAAAAAAACTTTTTCCAGAAATTCCATCACTTCTTATTACCGCTTCTCTGTCAGATCTTGAGGCGCGCCTCCGAAGACGAGATGGAAAGGAAAAAGATGAAACCTATTTTACGGAACGCATGAATTACACGCGTGAATGGCTCACGCATACAGATATCTATGACTACATCATCGAAAACAAAGAGGATGCGCTCGATGAAACCATTGCCGAAACAGAACGCATCATCAAGACACACTTCGCAGAAAAGAAATAATCGCTCCTTGTTTGCAAGAGCCTTTATTAAGCGCGTTCAAAATACCGCTCATCAAGGAGGTCTTTGGAAATCTGGAACAAGTTTTATTATTGGTGTTTCCGGTGGAGCAGACAGTCTTTGTCTTTTGGATACTCTTTGTTTTCTTGCGCCAAAGTACAACTTCTCCATCCATGTTGTGCACATAAACTACGGTCTTCGAGGAAAAGATTCCACAGCTGACGAAGCTCTGGTACGCAAGCAAGTAAAACACTACAAACGAAAACTTACCGTATTTCGTCCAATGGTGAAAAAAGGTGGAAATCTTGAAGAAAGGCTGCGTGAACTCCGATATCAGTACTTCGAAAAGGTACGCAAACAAAAAAAGGCGGATGTCATCGCTATCGCTCATCACCAAGACGATCAGGCAGAAACTCTCCTCCTTCGTCTTCTTCGAGGCGCAGGTCCTCTTGGTCTTTCTGCTATGCAGCTAAAAAATGGCTCTATTGTGCGCCCTTTTCTAAAAACTCCCAAACAGGAGATCATTCGCTATATGAAGGAACTCGATCTCCCTTTTAGAGAAGATGCTTCGAATACAGATCCTTCGTTTATGCGGAATCGTATCCGCCACACACTTCTTCCGCTTCTTGAAAGTGATTTCCAACCGCGCATTAAGGAAATCTTAGCTCAAACAGCTGAAATTCTCACAGAAAGTCCCACTACGGGCAAAAAGATGTCGGAAGAAATGCTTTCTTTAAAGCAAAAAGATGGTTTTCTAGAATTTTCTAGAAAAGAAGCTCTGGCCCTCCCAAAGGGTTCTCTTGCGCTCTTCCTTCGAGAACTCCTTTCAGAAAATTTTAAGCAAAAGATGCCCGGAAAACGACTCGTTGACGAACTCATAAAATGCCTTAAAAGTGCCAAGAATAAGCCACAAATGGTTCACTTTCGAGGGTTGAAACTTGAGGCAAAAGGTGATACAGTAAGGCTATTCTGTAAAAAAGAAGACTAAGCACTAATCTTTCGAAAATATCCCTATGGACAAAATGTTCAAAAATTTCTCAACAATTCTCCTCTTATTTCTCCTGGTATCTGGAATCATTATTCTGTACCAAACTCCAGAAAAGAAACCTACTCAGACATCTCTCTCTGAATTGGTATCACAAATCAATCAAGACTCGGTAAAAGAGATTGTTGTAAAGGGAAATACCCTAGAAGTCGTACTCAAAGATGATACGAAGGAAAAAGTGAGCAAAGAATCAGAAAGCTCTCTGACGGAAACTCTTTCAAACTACGGTGTCGACAAAGCAAAGCTCGGACAAGTAGCTGTCAGTATCAAGAGTGAGTCTGGTACCGGCTTTTGGCTGGCAACTATTTTGCCATTCCTTCTTCCTTTTGTTCTTATTGCTGCCTTTATCTGGTTTATGATGCGCCAAGCGCAACGCGGAAATGCTCAGGCACTTTCCTTTGGAATGAGTCGCGCCAGAGTTACTGATCCAAAAGAAAAGAAGAAACGAACAACTTTTGCTGATGTTGCTGGTTCTGAAGAAGCCAAAGTAGAACTCTCAGAAGTTGTTGATTTCCTCAAATATCCGAAAAAATTTATTGGCATGGGCGCTAAAATTCCAAAGGGTGTACTCCTCCTTGGATCTCCTGGAACCGGAAAGACGCTTATGGCCAAGGCTGTAGCTGGTGAAGCTGGTGTTCCGTTCTTCAACATTAGCGGTTCTGAATTTGTAGAAATGTTCGTTGGTGTAGGAGCAAGTCGAGTACGAGACCTCTTCAAGCAAGCCAAGAAGAATGCTCCTGCTATTGTGTTCATTGATGAAATTGATGCTGTCGGTCGTCATCGTGGAGCCGGTCTTGGAGGTGGGCATGATGAACGAGAACAAACACTCAATCAGATTCTTGTAGAGATGGATGGATTCGAAACAGATACCAACGTTATTGTTATCGCTGCCACCAATCGTCCAGACGTTCTCGACCCTGCCCTTCTTCGACCAGGACGTTTTGATCGACGTGTCACGATGGATCTTCCTGATATCAATGATCGCGAGAAAATCCTTGCTATTCACAGCAAAAATAAACCGCTCGAAGAAACAGTTACACTCCGTGTTATTGCAGAACGCACACCTGGATTTTCTGGAGCTGATCTTGCAAACCTTCTCAATGAAGCGGCTATTCTTGCTACTCGTCGTAACAAGAAAACCGTGGGCATGCCAGAGCTTACCGAATCTATCGAGAAAGTAATTCTCGGACCAGAACGCCGAAGTCGTATCATCAATAAAAAGGAAAAAGAAATCATTGCGTACCATGAAGGTGGTCACGCTCTCGTAGGAGCCAGTCTTGAATACGCTGACCCGGTACAAAAGGTTTCTATCATTTCTCGTGGACACGCAGGCGGATATACCCTCGCTGTACCAAGTGAAGACAAGACGCTTCACTCTCATAACTACTTCATCGATGAACTCGCGATGCTTCTCGGTGGATATGCAAGTGAGAAACTTATTTTTGGAGACACTACCACCGGTCCTTCAAACGACCTTGAGCGAGCCACACAAATGGCCCGCAACATGGTAACTCGTTATGGCATGAGCGAACTTGGTGCCCGTACCTTTGGGAAAAAGGAAGAACTTATTTTCCTCGGAAGAGAAATGCATGAAGAAAGAAACTATTCCGAAAAAACTGCTCAGGATATTGACGCTGCTGTTTCCCGTCTCATTGATAGCGCTTTCGAAAGAGCCTCAAAAATACTTGTTGAGAGACGAGCTATTCTTGAGAAACTTGCTCAGACACTTCTCGAAAAAGAAACGATTGAAAAAGAAGAGTTCGATACTATTGTTGGACTCACTCCAAAAAGTGAAGCAGCTTTAGTCTAAAGGCTCTTTGATTTTCTTCATTCTCTTTATAGAAGAAATATTTTCTACGTGCGTATGGTCCCTGAAAAAAATACTCTCGATACCTGGGCTCTCCTTCTTTCTGCTTGGAGGTATTCTTTTCGCTCCCGTCTTTTTTGGCTGTGGGGAGGAGTAGCAGCAAGCGCTCCTCTCGTACAGAATTTTTGGCTTGATCAAAAACAACTTGTATCTGCCGAAGATCTCTTTTCCTATCTCTCTACATTTGGATACAAAGAAAATATACTTTTCTTTCTTTTCCTTTTTATTCTCATTACCTTCTCTCTCTTGGGCAAAAGCAATCTCACTTCGTTGCTTCATGAACAAGAAAAAAAAGATCGTGCTATCGAAAAGGGAACTTCTCATACTCCATCTCCCTTCCTTCTGCTTTGGAGAGGATTCAAAGTAGAATGTGTCACATTTCTTTTTTTTCTTTTCCTCCTTATCATTCTTGGCACGCCAGGGTTCCTCGCCTCTTCTTATAATCCACAAAGCGCTTCACTTCTTCTCATGCTCGGAAGCATTACGTTTCTCTGTGTCGCGTTTATTTTTTTCTTTGTAAAAGAGTTTGCCTTCTTTTACTCTGTACTTTCTCCTCTCTCTCTTCGACAGTGTTTTGAAAATGGATCAAGACTTTTTTATCGTTTTCCCTGGCAGAGCGCCTCTCTCGGTATCACTACCCTGCTCCTCATCATACTCTTTACATTTGCTACAAATCTCGTTATGCTAGGCATTACTGTTCTTTTGAATAGCATTGGTTTTTCTCAGATTTCTCTTCCAGTAACACTGCTGACAAGTTTTCTTTTGTTGACTTGGACCTCGATTTTTCTCAGGGCTTTGTGGACCCTTTTCTTTCTCGAAATCGCTCGTCCAAAAAATCCCGAAACAACCAAAGAAGAACTTCCGATTCCTACAGAAGGAGCTCCTGAATTTCCCGTAACCTAAGAAAAGGACGACTAGCTCAGTTGGTTAGAGCGCTACATTGACATTGTAGAGGTCACCGGTTCGAATCCAGTGTCGTCCAC
>JBBTWC010000006.1:41044-47389 GCA_038062975.1 Patescibacteria group bacterium
TTCATATGTAAAATCTCTCCTATATATCAATAAGTGGGTTTGGTGGTGGAGGAGTATTTGGATTTATCTGAACGCTCGTACGCTGTTTGAGAGTCTGATTGACAATACCTGCAGCTGGACCAGTAGACCGTATGGCTGTATTTACCGCACCACTTACCTGATTATCCACGCTCCGTATCTCGCGTCGAATATTCGATTGAACCTTTCCAACGCCTGTCTGAATAAGTGTATTGACTGTGCGATTTACAGTAGCCACTACTACTCCACTCAAAAGCTCGGTTGGGTTACTTGCATTGGCAATAAGATCGTTTCCAAGATTTTTTACATTCGAAACCAAATCCTGAATTGTTCCGGCTGGAGTAACAATCTTTCCATCTACTTCATTCGGAGCAAAACCAGAGGCCTGCGCCTTAATAGACTGCGACTCTCTCTCACGTGCCAATGTTTCTTGATAGGCTATTTCAGCATTTAAGGCATATCCGAGTGGATTATTCGCGGAATGAGAAACAAAAGCATTAAACGCTCGAAAGTCCCCTTCCTTAAAGAGTTCATCAGGACTTGATGTGTACTCATCTAAATCATACTGTGGTGAGGCATCTTTTTCTGTGGTAACACTTTTCGCACGCGCAATAAGGTAACTCGTATAACTTGAAGCCATTGTTCCTGGTATGTCGCCAACCCCAATATAGTTTGCGGTCGAGCCCTTTCCTCGTGTTGTTAGGGTAAAGAAGTCATTCATGAATAACTCTGTATTCTGTTCTGGTATACGATTCAAAAAATCATCAAAGTCGGAGATGATGAGCGAATTTCCTGCTGACGTTCCTCCAATCAATTGATTGATCTGACTATTTACTACTTCGGTTGCTGCGACCTTCAGTGTTCCCAAAACAGCACCTTGAATTGCTGTCTGAATATTCTCCATGGTCTGCTTCATGATAACCGAAGCAATCGACTCTCCCCAATATCCAGCATGAGCTGGTTGCGCATTTACAAAAAGAAAAAGAAAAGCCAAAAATACTCCCGAAAATCTCCAGGCAGTTACTCTTTTTACTTTTTGAGAAATCTTTACAAAAGAAATCATACAAGATGCACTATCAAATATCTAACGGGATCTCCTCAATATTATACTCAACAAGCTTCTGATGGACTTCATCAGAAAATGATGACGCCACCCCCAAAAATCCTTGCACTTTAGAAAGCACAGCAATCTGACCAATCGGATCGTTTTGATTTGGCTTTAATTCTTCCTTCAGTTGCTTCGCATATTTTGCCATCTTCAATGCCTTCACGTGTACGTCGAGCATTTTCTCTGGGACTTCTATATCTTTCGTATCTTCTAAAATCTTTTCTCCTTGATCTCCGAGTTGATCAATATATTGCGTGTTACCAGAAGTAAGAGAAATAATAGATTGATCAGTTATGGTACTGAGCATGCTTCCTAATTCGTCTTCAGTCTGAAATGACTTTGGTGAATTATTGGCCAAGAGATAAGACATTACTGTAAGGTACTCAACCACATCCTGTTTCTCTTCTTCTGTTCTTTTTTTCTCACTTAAGCTTTTTGAAGGAGCTTCTTTAATTTTAATTTCTTTGATGTCTATTTCTGGCAAAACAACTTCTGATGTATTTCCGCTCAACACATTTTGCACTGCTTCATTCACCTGGTCCAAAGAAACACTCCCATCACCAGAACCTGGATCTTGCAGCACACTTAGAATCTGTTGCGACACTTCATTTGTAAGATTCTCATCATCAGTCACAGGAGCCGAGCCTTCACTTACGGCAGGATCCTCTCCCCCAATAACATTCTTATCACCCGGTGCTTTCTTGAGTGGGTTATAGCCACTCTCAATTTCTACGCCATCAGAATAACTATCACCATCACTGTCTTTGTTCTGAGGATCAGTTCCATACAACTTCTCTTCATCATTACTCAGCCCATCCTGATCACTATCTTGAAAAATATTTTTTCCACCTTCATTACTCTGCGCAGAAACAAAAAAGGCCACACTAAAAAGAATGAGGCCAAAAAAAATAAACAAGGAAAACTTGGTACTGTGTACCGAAAAATCTTTTGCGAAAATACTTTGCATATTTCTTTTTCTTTTCTGAAAAAATTATACCATTCTTTTTTCCAGAATCCAAAATATACATTCATTTTCAATGAAAATACTACGCAATATATTATCTACTTTGTCAATACCTCAGTACTCTGGAAAGATTGCTTGAGAGCCAATGAAATAAGTACTCCAAGAACGCACCAAAATAAAAGATTCCCCTGCTGTATATCCCAAAAGAAATGATCAAAAAGAAATGAAGTCAAAAAGAAAATAAGAGTGCTGAGTCCTAAAAACTTTATTGTTCCACGTGGAACATTCAAAAAAAACTTCCAAAGATTGTTTATAAAAAGAAGAAAAAGAATAAGTCCTACAAGTCCTAGTTCTAAAAGAATCATAAGAAATACCGAGTGCACAGGCTGAAATTGCCAAGAGAGAAGAGGCTGAGAGAAAAGAGTCTGCATATGAAAGACAAATTGACCCGCCCCAAGACCAAAAATAAAGTCCGTGACTTTTAGATAAGTAAACGATTGGAGATAAAAGAATCTTTCTTCAATAGACTGCTTAAGAGGAATGATCTTTAATACCGTGAAAAGAGCAAATCCTGCCACAAGAATAGACAATATGTTCTTATGTTCCACGTGGAACACTTTCAATAAGGTTTTAAATGTTCCACGTGGAACAAGAGAGGTACTTAAATGTTCCACGTGGAACAGTATAATAATAAAACTCAATCCTAGAGCAACCCAAGCTGACTTAGAAAAGCTAACGAAAAGTCCAAGTGTAAGTAAAACAACCCCTATACGGTATAGTATTTGTTCCACGTGGAACATTTTTACATTTAAATGATCTTCCGATGTTCCACGTGGAACATTCCCAATTGCCTTTTGTTCCACGTGGAACATTCTTATGAATCTTTTGTGGAAAACCAGTGGATAAAAGACTAAAAAGACTAGCGCAAGGGCTAAATACGAACCGAATATATTAGGATGAGGGAACAAACCATAAGCACGAATAAGCGTATCTCCTGGTATATGAAACTTGGCTACTCCTGGGATATCTTTAGAAATAAAGCTTTCTAAATACAAGGGAAGCCCTATGGAATGCTGTAAATAAAACTGAAAAATCCCAAAAAATGCTTGAATAAAGGAAAAGGTTATAAAGGAGAGAAAGAATACCTGGTATATGTTCCACGTGGAACAAAAAGAAATTAACCTGTCTAATGTTCCACGTGGAACACTCTCATAAGGATCATCTGCTCTATGTTCCACGTGGAACATATTTATCTCTGAATACTCCACAATTTTCTCATAAGAAACCGTCTCTCTCTCTTGTGTTCCACGTGGAACACGATCAAATAGCTTCATGAGCAAACGTTCCACGTGGAACATTTTCACCAGACCCGTAAAAATATCCTTTACCTTAGATCTTTTTTTAAAAAACCATCTTTCCTCCGAAACCTGAGTACTTATTTCAATATGTTCCACGTGGAACAAACTAGAATCTTTTCCTGTATCCTTTGGAAAATACCCATTAACATCTTTCTGTGTTCCACGTGGAACACTTAGAAGGATAAGAACTCCATAGAGAAATATCCCTTCAAAAAGCCTAAATAAAGCATTTATTGATAATAATTGGTTTTCTGACCAGAAAATAGTCATGCTGGCCCAGAGAAGAAAAAGGGCCGGCAGAAGAAGAACTCTTAGTAAATGTTCCACGTGGAACACCTTATTCCATTCATAACTTGACAAATTGTATAATTTATTTCTTATTATTAATATTAAAAGGAAAAAGAAAAGAGCAATATCAGAAAAATAGAGCGAAATATCCGTATATTCATTAAATCCCAGTGATCCCTGTAGGGGAGGAAAGATCGCAAGAACCTTTCTTACAGAGAAAAAGAGCGAAAAAAGAAAAAGTGCAAAAGCAAGGTTTTCTAAAGCTTTCCAGTAAAAATGAGTTCTGCTTCGCATATTGTATAGAAATCTCTCCATTATAGCGCTCTTCTTGAGCATTGGAAACAGGCTCTCTGTTGACGAAAGGCTTAGAACCGGTATGATAGAGAGGTCCTTCTTTCCCTCTATGAGGACTTTTTTTATCTCTGGGCCATTAGCTCAATTGGTAGAGCGCTTCCATGGCATGGAAGAGGCAGCCGGTTCGAATCCGGCATGGTCCACAAGAGCCTGTTCGGATGAGAAGTTTATGCTCCCGTAGGAGGTAAATCCAGCATGATCCATGATGCCTCGTCGCTAAAGCCTGCCTGTTCTCAGGTGTATACTAAACACAAGACTACTCGCCTCTGTAGTTCAACGGATAGAACGGTCCCGTCCTAAGGGAGCGATGTAGGTTCGATTCCTGCCAGGGGCACAATCTCTAAAAATACACTATGTCTCTTCGAATAACGAAAGTGAATGAACTTATTCGTGATCTCCTTGGAGAAATCATGACGAAAGAACTCTCTCTGAAGCAGGGGGTATTTATTACTATTGCCAAAGTTGACACTACAAAAGATCTTCGATATACTCGCGTATCCGTGAGTGTCTTTCCGGAATCTGAGTCACAATACGTAAAAGAAACCCTGAAAAAAGAAAAAAGTGGCATTCAAAATAAACTCTTTGAGAAGATGTACATGAAACCACTTCCAAGAGTATCATTTGTTATCGATACCACCGAACAAGAAGCTGATAAAGTAGAGAAGATACTTAAAGAGCTCTTCTAAAGCAAAAAATCACTTTATCCACAGGTTATACGTAAGGAGTACTCAGGTATTATTTATCTATTCGAAACTTCTTACAGGCTATGCAAAGATTTGATAAAGAGTTTCGCACACTGAAATACGTTATCGCCAAGTCCGACCGTATCCTCCTTTTCGCTCACAATCGACCAGATCCAGACACCGTTGGTGCTAATATTGCTCTTGCTGAATACCTTCTTTCTCTTGGAAAACACGTGGATATCGCGTGCCTTGATCCTTTTCCAGAAACTCTCCGGACGCTCACTGACAAAACCTTTGTTCATCCAGAAACCCTCCGTCTAAAGTCCTACGACGCGATCATTGCCTCTGACAGCGTTGACCGAGGATTCGATACACTTTCAGATCTTTTTAATGAGGATCAGGTAATCGTACTCATTGACCATCATCCTGATATTCTTTTGTCCGGAGACATCGTCATGATCGATTCCGAGTATTCTTCGAGCTCAGAAATTATTTATCTGTTTCTGAATTCGGTAGAAGCACCACTTACGAAAAGTATTGCTACGATGCTTCTTACTGGAATTCTTTTTGATACCGGGGGATTTCAACACTCCAATGTTTCTCCCAGAGTTATGGAGATAGCATCGACTCTTCTCAAAAAAGGAGCTCCTCTTTCAAAAATTTCTCAAACGATTTTTGCCCACAAAAATATTTCTGCACTGCGTTTGTGGGGGAAGGCTTTTGAGAAGGCAAAACTCAATCCAGAAAATGGAATGTTGGTCACGGCCATCACGCAAAAAGATGTTGAGGAGTGCGCTGCTTCGGTAGAAGATATTTATCAAGTTACCTCAATTCTTTCCGCAGTGCCTGATGCAAAATTTGCACTTGTTCTTTCTGAACGAGAAAATAATATTGTCCGGGCGAGCCTCCGCTCTATGGATCATCATGGCATTGATGTCTCTGTTATCGCGCATCAATTTGGTGGAGGAGGTCATCGTCTCGCCAGCGGATTTGAAATTCCTGGCAAGATTATAGAAACAGAAACTGGTTTTCGTATCCAGTAAAGATGCTGCTATGCAGAAAAAAGAAAAGCTTACTGCTCTCAATAAAAACATGGTACGCGACTGTACCTGCGCACTTCGCGAAGATGCACAACAAGCTGTCTTGGGAGATGGAAATGCGAACGCCGATATTCTTTTTATTGGCGAAGCTCCTGGAAAAAAAGAGGATCTTCTTGGTACTCCTTTTGTCGGCGCTTCAGGAAAATTTCTCAGTGAAATGCTCGCAACAATTAATCTCAAACGCGAAGATATTTATATCACTAACATCGTAAAATATCGTCCGCCGAATAATCGAGATCCATTGCCGAGCGAAATCGAAGCATGCAAAGAATGGCTCCACGAAGAAATAAAAATTATTCAACCAAAAATTATTGTCACCCTTGGCCGGCATGCAATGATGCATTTTGCACCAGAGAAAAAAATTTCAAGTGCTCACGGAACCATTCTCCAAAAAACATTTCCGGATATAGGCACGCACACATTTTACTTTTTGTATCATCCGGCTGCCGCACTCTATAACGGATCCATGCGC
>JBBTWC010000006.1:47489-64269 GCA_038062975.1 Patescibacteria group bacterium
GAAGCTCAGCCTTGTGTGTGCCGCGGGTGGGACTCGAACCCACACGGCCTTGCGACCCGAGGATTTTAAGTCCTCTGCGTATACCATTCCGCCACCACGGCAAATCTTTGAGGTCGCGCCCGGAATTGAACCGGGGTAGAGGGTTTTGCAGACCCGTGCCTAACCACTCGGCCACGCGACCAACTGCACAAAGAGCACTTAGAAGACTAGCAAACAGGGGAGTTATGGTCAAACAAAAACCCCGGGCGAACCCGGGGCCTTGCAGGAACCCTTTATTGGATCACTCGCGCCGTAAGGTGCTGGCGTCCAAAACCAAAGGCTTCACTTTTTGTTTTCATATAGATATCGAATTTGTTCGCCTTAATAGCGCCACCACGGTCTTCACAACGAAAGTCACCAAGACCAGCAATATGAATCTTCGTACCAAATGGGTACTCTTTTGGACAAGCAAGGGTACGCTGTTCCTGAACAAGGAGTCCTGAAGCAGTAATACCGTCATTCTTTCCACATTCATCAGCTGCGGCAGTATAGGCAGAAGCGTTAATCTCAAACTCACCAGTTGGAAGGTTATTCCACATGTGGAGCTGTTTCTCTTTCCAACGAGCAAGAATCTTGTCTTCATGACTCAATTCCGCTGTAGGAGTAGCTACGGCATTCTGTGTAACCTGAAACGTCCAGTCAAGGAGGTATGGGTCATTCTGAAGGCTATAACCAGAGAGAGGAAGCTCAGAGAGATTAGCAGCTTGTGCTGAAAGCGAATTGGTAAGGATCGTAACAGTCACTATCGCGATGAAAAGGAGACCTTTTCGAAAAAGCATAGGATGCTTTTATGGGTAAGCCGCTCCTTCCGAGGAAGTTACGGGTCAACTGAGAGAGGATACCTCTTTTAGGTTGACTGAACATATTAGCATATTTTATGAAGTTTGTCAAGAGTAAATACGTACTTATTGGCTTAAATAAAGCAAAATATTAGTAATAATATCTGATTTTCCTCTTATTTTAGGCTCTTTTATAAAAAAGGAGCCTCGAGTCCCTGTGCGAAGGGATTCGAGGCTATTGGTAGGAGAGAACGGCAACCAGCAGAGACTTCCTCCCTAAGCGTACCTAAGGTCTCTTCTAAAAGCGAACAGGCTCCCAGCAAGTGTTCCATAGGCAAATGCCCACACGAGCTCTGTAATGGGAAGCCCGAGGAAACGATGTCCGAGAGCAGAATCTTGATAGAGAAACCACCAGGTGCGAAGGACTTCTTCCGAATTCGTTACTGAATAAAATCCGACAAGATAGGCACAAAACACAAAACCAAATACGAGAAAACCATTGAGAAATGAGGGAATAGCAAGATCGGGACGACGACAAACGATAGAAAGTGTCGCCAAACAAAACCCTATCGCCGTGACATAAATCGAATTCACTCCCCAAAAAAAAAGCAATCCGCAAACGAGAAGTATTCCCACAACATCTCGATAGAATGTTCGCTTAGCGTGAACTGGTCCTGCCTCGACCATCGTTCTTCGAAAGACGATTTGGTAGAGAACAGAAGCAACACCCGAAAAAGCGAAGCCAAACATAAAGTCCTCCAGCAGAATCCTGAAAGGACCCAGCGAAAACGAAAGGATGCTCTCGGGATTCCAATAGTCCTGGAAATAGAGAATCTCTACCAATGGACCCCCAAACATCCGCAGGGAACTTGTCCGGAGCTGGCGCATACGAGTAGCAGGGGAGATGAAATACACCACGACCCACACCGCCAAAAAGCAACTCGAAAAAAAGAAATAGGCAGAATGCAGATCGAGCGAGAACATTTTCTCCTCCTGTGTTTTGTTCTGGTTGATCCAAGAAATTGTAAATGAACAAGAGTCTACGATAGAGAAAAGAAGCCTTTCTGTCAATACAGAAGGGGGTCGACATCATGCTAGATCATTGCTACTGTTTTTGTATGAAAGACTCACTCTTTACTCTTGCAGAGGCACTCCTCGATAATCCAAGCTTTCCGTGTCCAAAAGAAATACGAGAAATGCTTGTGGTTATTGAAGTTCCCTACTTCTCTTTCGAAGGCACAAGAAGACAGGGCCAACTTGTCGTCCACCAAGAGCTTGCAGAAGATATAAAATACATATTCAAGGCACTTGCCGAAAAACAATTTCCTCTCTCAAAAGTAATCCCAATCGCAGGAAAACAGTACGAGTGGGACGACGAACGCTCTATGCAAGACGATAATACCAGTTGCTTCAACTACCGTACCATCGCAGGAACAGATCGTATTTCCTGGCACGCCTACGGACGTGCTATCGATATTAATCCCAAAAGAAATCCCTACATAAAAAATGGTGTTACTTCGCCAAAAGGTGCTCTCTACGATTCGAGTGTTCCAGGCACTATTACCTCAGATTCTTTTGTGGTAACACTGTTTAAAGAAAGAGGATTCGAATGGGGAGGGGATTGGACTGATCGAAAAGACTATCAACATTTTGAAAAGCACTTTTAAAAAAATCGCCCGGAAGGACGATTTTTTTATATGAAAAACAGGATATTCTAGTGCAGTACCTCGGAGATAATATCCATAGTCTTTTGAGGTGTTGTAAGCGCCTTAATCAAGTAGAATCGAGTATCAAACTTCCCAACTTCTTTAAACACCTCTTCATCATCCACATTACTAAGCATAATAACGGGAATACGGGACAATTCAGGATCTTTCTCCAGTTTCTTCAAAACTTCTAAGCCATCCATTACAGGCATCTGTATATCAAGAAGTATTACGTCTGGATGTTCTTTTTTAATGACTTGTAAACCTTCAGCACCGTTTACTGCGAGAACCACCTTAAATCCTTTGTGCTTCAAACTAAGACTATATATCTCACGTATATCTGCATCATCATCTATTATACAAATTTTCCTTTCATTGAATGGATCTTCTCCCATATTTTTATTTTTACGTTCCACATGAACATTCTTTGGGTTATTTTTCAATATACACTCATAAACCCGATATATATTACTGTAACACTACAGACTCGAGAAAACAAAAACTCCCGTAAGGGAGCTTTTAAATTCTTTGGAGCTACTTAGTGCAGTCAGTTAGAACTAGTTATTCAAAAGATTTACCTCTACTCGATAATCTCTGATAAAAACTCCTTCTTTCTCTTCGGCATCATTTATCCATATTCTCTGGGGAGTAGCTTTATAGCAGCGTCTTATACTTTCCCCAAGAAAACTTGCTGCTTTTTCAGTATTTGATGGATTTATTTCTAAAACCCTACTGATCTCCTCCTCGCTTAATAGTTCTTCGGTCAGCGCTTCAATATATACACCCTCTCCCTCACCGTCTGGAATAGTGGAATCATAAATAACAATGAAAGTATGAGGATTTTGACGGATGTTCTTTGAATGCTGGTTTTCCTTGTCAGAAAACCAGTAGACGTTAAGGTTTTCATCCATATCATGTGCTACTGGAGTATTCCATCCTTTCCCCTCGGGAGTAACAGTTGCCACAGTTGCGTACCTTACAGACTCAAGAATCTTCTTAGCTTTTTCTTCGTAATCAGCCATAGATAATCTATTTTACTTTTTATCCCACAAAAGATTAATGTTTTTAGAGAACTCTTCCAAAGCCTTCTCTTCTTGTAATTCTTTATCAACAGCAAAGCACATTCGCCATATAGATCTGTATAATTCTTTATCACTAGAGGTAATGCCCTTGATTTCGAAGTCAGCCTTCTTATTTTCCCGAGAAACAAAAACATAAGCTTCCCATGATTTAGTTTCTTTATCAAAAGAGAAATCAACAGCTTCTTCCAACAAACCAAGATCTTTGCTCTCTTCATTCTCAATGATGTAAAAATCTGACCAGACAGTCTCTAGCACTCCCTCAATAACGCTAACATATAACGTAGCTATGTCCACGGCGTCTTCTACAACTTCTTTACTAGGTAATTTATATTCATGTTCAAGTAAGTTACGGACGCTATTAACCTTCCTTATGATTCTAGGTGCAATAATTCCCAAATCTTCAAAAATTTCCATCTTTGATGGAAACTGATTATTTCTAGGCTTAATATCTATAGCAGAAAGTAGCTTTTCTGTAACACAGTGTATAGCCCTCTTTGAATTAGAGAGAGCATTAATGAGTCCCCTATCGTCACCCTCTTGAAGGTCAGTATTAGCAAACTCTAAAAAATCCTTTGGATTTATTTCATAATCCTGACCGATTTCCTGAGCTCCATCGGGAAAAATAATTACCTTTTCCCAGTCAAAAATTGGAATCCCATTTTCATCAATAACCATAAGACTACATTAACAAAAAATAATCTAAAGGTAGCTTTAGCACATTATCCTCTCGAGAAAGAATTAAGTCTGTGCTACAAACAACAACCCCAAAATCTACCTTAAAGTTTGTCATTGTCTTCTTTACTTGTCCAAAACCCTTGTTGCCAAGTCCCATTTCAAATGCTATCTGCCTACGATCAGCTATTTGCAAAATGAAATCAGCACTCCCTTGAGAAGGATCGTAGGTCAAAAATCCAACACGAGGAGCGATAAATTCTCGATAAAAATGAAGACCAGCAATATCTTCAAGGTATTTACCTTTTCTAGTATTATAGGTTCCTTGAACTCCGCTAACATTTAGTAGTGCGGAACGGAGCGCTGGACTCATAAATAGATACTTAGAAGGCTTACGAGCCTGTGTAGTATTAGAACCCTGAGCAGGTACTTTAATGATTAGCTCAGCTTTTTCAAGGACATCCAAGATAGCTCGGACCGTATTAACACTAAGACCGATAATCTGGCTGACCTTATTTATACTCATCGAATCACCACTGTCTGCCATAATGTACAAAAGCCTCTTTATTGCAGCAAGGGTAGGCGTGTCAAATTGTCCGAGCTCCTTAATATCCTTATCAATTATCCGATCCAAAAGAATGTTGATATTGTCATAGACATTCGGAGTAATAGAGTTCAGAGTGAAGGGGAGAGTTCCGTTAAGGAGGTATTCATCAACTCCTGCGCGATCAAAGCGACCCCATTGAGCAGCGACAATGCCCTCTAAAGGTTTTAACTTCTCGTAAGCCTCTTCTGCAGTAGCAGATCCATAAAGTCCTTCTTTTATTCTGTCTTTTAATCCTTTAACGGGGAAAACATTGTTTTTTAACATTTCGTACTCACCAAAACTGAGTGGATACAATTTTTCAAACTTAGCTCTACGAGCTACGTCAGGATTTGACTGTAGCGAAACAGCAGAAGATCCTGTACAAAAAAGAAATACACACCCCTTACCCCTATCATGAAGGGACTTAAGTACAGCCGCCCAATTAGGATCTTGCTGCACCTCATCCACAAACATTAGTACAGGGAAATCTATCCTTTCAAAAGGGGTACCTAATAAGTACTCGTAAGCATCGATTGCATCATTTAAGGTAAGGCCTCGTGTTATAAGATCATCCACAGCTATATATATGAAACTGCTCTTTATAGCAACTCTTCTTTGAGCACTTAGAAAAACCTGTGCCATTGCGGTTGTCTTTCCTACTCCTCGTAATCCAGGGACCACAACCCATCTTGAGTCTCTATTACCTCTTAAGAACTCTTCTACATACTTTTTTATTCGAATTACGACATGCCTCTCAGGATGAGAGAAGTTGCCGGTTGCAAAAACATAAGGGCGCAAACGGTCCTCCCCTCTGTTAAGCTGATTCTGGACGTATTCAATAGCTTCTTTTTTCATATTTTACTTAGTCATTCTATTGCACAAGTAGATATACTTACTTATGCATTCTATTGCACAAGTAGAAAATTGTCAACCCTAGACCCTTATATAAAGGAAGAAAGGGCTATTTTACTTAATTGTCCCCATATACAAACATCTCTGTATATCCTAAAATAGCCTATTTTAGGGCAAAAATTACTTCCTGGTTAATCCTTTGCCTTATCTCACTCTATAGGGTCATTCTGGCATACCCTAACCTAGAGTTCAGAAGAGGCAAAAGTTATACACGACTATAACTGCATAAAAAGAGCATCTCTCGGGATATTCTACTGGTTTCTTGAAAAAGAACGAGCTTTAGAGGATAATCAATGTAAATTTTAATCACCTTTCTTTATGCACACGATATGGTTAGTGTTGGGTATGGTAGCTATAGTACTACTTATATTAAACTGGAGGAAAAATGTTGTTTGGGGCGCTTTTACATTAGGCATCGTTATTGCTTTAATTTCCTCAGTCTTTGTCGGTTTTGACTGGATTTTCATTGCCAAGGGAGGAATAGTTGGTGCTTTTTTGGGGCAGATTTTGAACTTTATTCCAACAGACAATAATGTGAGCTAATAATTCTTTTACCGAAATGTAGATTAAAACAAAAAAAATGCCCCAGATGGGACATTTTTTATTTATGAGCGAGTAAGGGGAGTCGAACCCCTATCTAGTCCTTGGCAAGGACTCATAATAGCCGCTATACGATACCCGCAAATATGTAAATGTGGGTCCGGTTGGAATCGAACCAACGACCAAGCGGTTATGAGCCGCCTGCTCTAACCGCTGAGCTACGGACCCGAAATCCAATCCTACCCTTTATAAAAGCCTTTTTATAGACTTATACACTCTTATCCCACTCTTTGGTGCCGAGGGGCAGGATCGAACTGCTCGATTCTCTGCGCTCTATAGGGCTTCCGCCCTCTAGCCCCTTCGGGTCACCCCAAACGGGAAAAATCCTTTTCCCCGACCCCCTTTGTGTTCGATACTGCCTTCTTTATGGCTACATCTTACACAAAATTTCTTCTGTTAGCCAGAATGGTGCCGAGGGGCAGGATCGAACTGCCGACACAAGGATTTTCAGTCCTCTGCTCTACCACTGAGCTACCTCGGCTTATTATCTTCCTTTTTGTATTATCTGTGGATAACCAGAGACAATGCTTTATCTAAGCCTAGTGCACGCTCAAGGACTCGAACCTTGGACCCCCTCGGTGTAAACGAGGTGCTCTAACCAACTGAGCTAAGCGTGCAGATTTTACACATATATACACAAACTCTTTTCAATCCTTTGTGCCCAAGAGAGGACTCGAACCTCCAACCCCTTGCGGGGACTAGCACCTCAAGCTAGCGCGTATACCAATTCCGCCACCTGGGCAAACAAGAAGGCTTATGCCTCCTTCTTCTCCTCTACTACAGTCTCTGCAACTACTGGAGCCTCTTCTACAACAGATTCGGCAACAGGAGTAGCAACTTCTTCAGTAGGGGCTACTTCTTCAGTGTTTACCTCCTTAGCAAGCTTCCAGTCTTTCTTGATAAATACCTCTTTGAGCTTCTTAGAAAGAACTTTTACAGACTTGTCACGTACGAAATAGAGTTTCGCACGACGAGCCTTTGTACGCTTCACAAATTCGATCTTTTCAATCTGTGGGGAAAACAAAGGGAGAACAAGCTCTACACCAACACCGAAGGAAACCTTTCTGATAGTAAGGGTAGGAGAAGAACTCTGTCCTCCTTTGATAGCAATAATAGTACCCTGAAAGGCCTGGATACGCTCCTTAGCTCCTTCTTTGATCTTTCGGTACACCTTAATAACATCTCCGGCCTGAAGATCGGGGAGTTCAAGGGATTTTCTCTGCTTTTGGTTAAACGAAATCAGTGACTGGTGCATAAAAAGTAGTTTATCTAGACATTATAAAGTATCAGAAACAAAAAAGCCTCGGCCTTCGTACTCCGAAAACAGGCTTTTCAAGGCCTCACCATCATAACCCGCGTCCCTCGTTTCGTCAATATCCAGAAGGACCTGAGAGAAGTCAGGAGGAAGTGGTGCCAAAAATTTAGATTTTTGCTTTGTATAAGGGAATTCTAATGCAAAAGCATGTAGTAAATGTCGGGCTGGTACAAGAGACTGAGAACGCGATGGTTTTGAGGAATAAAGCTTATCTCCCACAAGAGGGTGTCCGATAGAGGAAAAGTGCACTCGAATCTGGTGCGTTCTGCCTGTTTTTGGATATACCAATACAAGATCATACTCCTTATATCGAATCAGTACTTCATATTCAGTATAGGCTTCACGAGAACCACGAAACCCTCGTTCACTCACAACACGACGCTTCAAGCTCCCCGGGACGCGCTCTAAAGGAGTCGCAATAAAGCCTTTCGGTTCCTTTATATTTCCATACACGAGAGCTAAATATCCTTTTTCCGCCTTGCGGAGCTGAAAAAGAGACTTCAACTTCAAGTAAGCATCCTGATTTCGAGCTACTACGAGAATACCAGAAGTCTCGCGATCAAGACGATGCACAATCCCTGGGCGGAGCGGGTGTTCCCCAACCGACGCTGTCTCGGGATAACGAGAGAGGATAAAGTTTGCAACCGTAGGCCATTTACTCTTTCGCCCCTCCACCGGGTGCATAGAGATATTGCCAGATTTATACAAGATGACATACTCCGTCCCTTCCCACACAACCTTTACCTCGTCTGTCTTTCGTGGCACAAGAGTATCTTTATCAGGAAGAAGCACCCTCCTTTCAAGCGTAAGAACGTCTTCAAATGAAAGAATGGTGTCTGGTGTAGCTACTTTTCCATTTCGGAAAACCTTTCCACTTTGAATGAGTCCTGAAAGGGTATTTCGAGAAGGAGCATGCTCTGGAAACTCTTCTTTCAGAAGTGAAGCCAACCCAAAATCAAGGCGTTTATCGACGAAACGACGCGGGACAGAGAGAGTAATAATTTCACTTCCTTTTGGCATAGAAAAATACAGATAGGTGCACTTCCAAATTCTGATAATTGTGACACAAAAACATACTTTTGTCTAGATTTCGTATACATTCTTCTTCTCTGTTGTATCTCAAGAGAGACTCTCTTGTATCCCATTTTTTCAAAATCTATGGTATCCTTTTTAAGCTCTATCACTGGTATTTGCATTTTTTACACTTGTGCTATAATGTGAGAGCTTTACACTACATATAGTTGAAATACTCCTTTTACATCAAATTTCGAGAGAATAATTCATCTCATATATCTCTCTTTCTTCTTCGAACTTTTCAGCAACTTTAAAATATAAAAGTGTGTCTGTTATAAAAATATAACAGCGTTTATTTGACATCAGTAATAAATAATTTCACGTATACTCTCTTTTAAAAATATTTTCTAAAAGAGAGGAAATAAAGAAAAAAATTATGACTCCATATATCGCAAAAGATTTTAAGAATCTTCTCGGAACAGAAGGCCTGAGCGATACGCTTCTTACAAATCACTTTACTTTGTACGAAGGCTACATCAACAACACCAACAAACTCATCGAACTTCTTGCAAACAAAGAAATTGGAACGCCAGAATATTCAGAACTCCAAAGAAGATTTGGTTGGGAATGGAATGGTATGCGCCTACACGAACTCTACTTTAGCAACATGAAAAAAGGCGGAAGCACCTTGAACGAAGGAGCTCTGAAGGAAAAAGTTACAGAAACATTTGGAAGTATCGAGAATCTAGAAAAAAGTTTCAAAGGAATAGGAATGATGCGTGGTATCGGATGGGTCGTCCTTACCTACGACAAAGAACAAGAAAAGCTCTTCAACATTTGGATCAACGAACACGACCTCGGACACCTTGCTGGAACAGAAGTGATTCTCATTATGGATGTTTTCGAACATGCTTACATGTCAGACTACGGATTGAAAAAAGCAGACTACATCGAAACTTTTTTCAAAGCAATTGATTGGAGTGTCGCAGAAGAACGTTTCATGAGCGCAAAAAAATAAGGAGAAAGACAAAACAAATAATAATATCTAATCTGCCTGACCGGCTGAACACGCATATGGCTCTAGACAAAATTCGAAGACGAGATGGAGAAATTGTTCCTTTTAATCGTTCACGTATTGAACACGCGCTCGTACTCGCCTGCGAGGCTATCGGAGAAACCGATAAAGCCTTTATTCCAGAACTAACCGATGTTATCTTAGCTGACCTCGACCATGTTTTCAGTGAGATTTTTGTCAATCGCACACCTTCAGTAGAAGATGTACAGGATATTGTTGAACGAAATCTTGTAAAGACGAATCGCTTTGAACTTGCAAAGTCATACATCCTTTATCGTGAGCAACGTCGCAAAGAACGCGAAGAACGCATGGAAAGACTTGTTGATGAATTTGAAAAAAATACACTCCAAGTAACAAAGTCTGACGGATCAAAGGAACGCTTTGATATAAAAAAATTGCGTGCCGTATTTAATCGCGCTTCAAAAGAATTTGAAGAAGAATGTCGTTTCGAAGATTTGATGGAAGCTTTCAAAAAGAATCTTATCGAAGATATTAAAACGTCTGATATCGAAAAGCTTCTTGTGAAGACTTGTGTTGATCTCGTGACTGTTGAAAATATTGCTTGGCAAAATATCGCAGCCAGAATTCTTCTTGGGGGCCTCTACAAACAAGCTATTAAGAATCGCAACCTCAAACAAGAAGATGTGTACTCTCCAGAATCTTACAAAGCATTCTTTGATGAATACATTAATCTTGGACTGTACTACAAAGACTTCTACAAATACTACACTGAGGAAGAAATTTTAGAAGCAGGAAGGCACCTCAACAAAGAAACAGACGAGTGTTACGAATACACTACTATTGTTTCTCTCATCAAACGCTATCTTCTTAATCCTAATAAGATTACGAAAGAGCTTCCGCAAGAAATGTATATGTCGATTGCTCTTTTCTTGGCAATCCCAGAAAAGAAAGAGACTCGTCTTGCGACAGCGCTCCAAATCTACAAGCACTGTTCAGAACAGCGCATTTCCCTTCCAACGCCAACACTCCTCAATTCACGCACCAATTACCATCAGCTTTCGAGCTGTTTCAAGATCAATGTTGATGACGATCTTCGTGGCATCTACCATGCCGTTGAAAACATGGCTCAGATCTCAAAATTCGGCGGGGGAGTCGGAGTCTACCTTGGAAATATCCGTTCTCGTGGCAGCATGATCCGCGGAGTCCTCGGTATGTCTGGTGGCGTGAATCCTTGGGTAAAAGTAATTAACGACACCGCCGTTGCCGTAAATCAGCTCGGTGCTCGCCTTGGAGCAATCTCGGTGACACTCGATTTCTGGCACTTGGATATCTATGATTTCCTTGATCTTCAAACGGAAACGGGTGACATTCGCTCAAAAGCCTTCGACATCTTTCCTGCTGTTTCTATTCCTGATCTCTTTATGAAGCGCTTGGCAGAAGATGGGGATTGGACCCTCTTTGATCCATACGAAGT
Organism: Patescibacteria group bacterium; assembly: GCA_038062975.1. Lineage (GTDB taxonomy): Bacteria > Patescibacteriota > Minisyncoccia > Moranbacterales > UBA1568 > UBA1568. The sequence continues at coordinate 58,705 of JBBTWC010000006.1, forward strand.
AAGTAAAATACACGGAAAAAATCTCCAGGATCACTTTGACACTGAATTCGAAAAATTCTACCTCGAACTCGAGCAAGACGAACGCATGGTCATGAAGAAATCAGTGAAGGCAAAAGATCTCTTTAAGAGATTCCTGAAAGCGACTGTCGAGACCGGTATGCCCTACGTTTTCTACCGTGATACCGTCAATCGCCTCAACCCAAACAAACACGCAGGCAACATTTACTCGACGCAGCTTTGTACCGAGATCTGTCAAAACACCTCTGCAACCAAGTTTATTGAAGAGACGATTGAGGATGGAAAAATTGTCCTACGCTACGAACCAGGCGATCTCGTAGTATGTAACCTCGCTTCAGTAAACATCGCTACCGTAAACGACGAAGAGACTATTAAAGAGGTCTTCCCAGTGCTTCTCCGCGTGCTCGATAACGTTATTACGCTGAACTATTACCCTATTAAAGAGGCTGAGCGCACAGCATTACGCTACCGCAGCATTGGTATTGGTTACCTTGGTCTTGCTGAATACCTCGCTGTACGAAAGATTGCCTACGATAGCGAGCAGGCACGCCAAGACGTCGATAGACTCTTTGAACGCTACGCCTATCACACCTACCGCGCTTCTGTTGACCTTGCATCTGAACGAGGACACTATGAACTCTATCCCGGAAGCGAATACTCTAAAGGCATCGTCCTTGGACGGGACTCTGCTTGGTACGAGCAAAATACTCCAAACGGAGAAGACTGGAAGAAGCTTTTTGAAGATATGCAGACTCACGGGACACGCTTTGGCTACCATACCGCTCCAGCTCCAAATACTTCTACCGCTGGCGTTGTGGGTACTACCGCAGCTCTCCTTCCGATCTACAAACGCTACTTCGTAGAGACCAATCTCTCAGCCCCAACCCTCCGCGTTGCTCCAAAACTCTCAAAGGAGAACTTCTGGTTCTACAAAGAATACATCAACATGGACATGAATGATGTTATTAGCATGATTGCAGTTGTGTACAAGTGGGTTGATCAGTCTATCAGCTTTGAATGGATGGTAGATCCAAGTAAAGTGAGTCCCGCTCAGCTTTTTGACTACTATGTAAAGGCGTGGGGAGATGGAGTGAAGACTGTTTACTATGTTCGCAGTCTCTCTGGAGAAGTAAAAGACGATTGTGTAAGCTGTAGCGGTTAAATTAGGCTAAACGAAAAAAAGTATGTCAGCTATAAGTAAAAACCCTCTCTTCAACCCAACAGGTGACGATAACGTCGAACATCGCACTATTATTAAAGGATCCGTAACAGGACTCTTTAATCTCAATGCTACCAAATATCCTTGGGCAAAGTCTTTGTACCAAGTCATGATAGGAAACTTCTGGGTACCTGAAAAAGTCTCTGGACTCAAAGACGATGCCCGAGCCTTTCATAGCGACCTCTCTCCAGAAGAACAAACGGCCTATAAAGGGATTCTTTCCTTTCTTATCTTCCTTGACTCCCTCCAAACCGTAAACCTGCCTCACTTTGCAGACTACGTCACTTCCCCTGAAGTAAACCTTATTCTGGCCATCCAAGCCTATCAAGAGGCTATCCATTCACAGTCGTATGCTACTATCCTCGAATCGGTCGTAGACAGCAAAGAACGTGAAGAAATCTACTATTTCTGGAAGAGTGACAAGACCCTGCGGGAACGCAATATGTATATCGGTCAAATCTATCAGGATTTTATCGATGATCCTACAGATAAGACCTTTTTCCGGGGCATTGTTGCAAACTTTCTCCTTGAATCCATCTACTTCTACAATGGATTTGCCTTCTTTGACACCCTCGTCGATCGTATGAAGATGCTCGCCACAGGACGCATGATTGCCTATATACGGCGCGATGAAGTAACGCACATCACCATCTTTGCCAATATCATTCGAGAAATCAAAAAGGAGTTTCCAGATCTCTACGATGAAGAACTTATCAAACAAATGACACGGGAAGCTGTAGATCAGGAGATTGAGTGGAGTACTCACATTCTTGGAAATCGTATTCCTGGCATCAATGGTGAAACCACTGCTGGCTATACAAAGTGGCTTGCCAACAAACGTCTCGCAATGCTCAATATTAACCCTATTTTCCCAGAAGCCATTGAAAATCCATACAAACACCTCGACCGTCTTCAGGACGTAAATGGTGACAAGGGAAATTTCTTCGAGACTACCGTAGTAAACTACACCCAATCAAGCAGTCTTAACGGAAGCTGGGATTTCTAATCCTCTGCTCTCAAAAAAAGAAAACAGAGCCTCTCTTCGGAGAGGTTTTTGTTTTAGCTCGCCACTGATTGTGGTATACTATGAACGTTATTGTCTTTCTCTTATGTACAAAAATAAAAAAAATCTTTCGCTCGGATTTCTCATTGCAGGACTACTTTTTTTTACGCCTCTCTTCGCTCACGCTCAAGGATATAATTATCAGCTCCTTGAAAAAATACCAGGAATCAATACGAATGGTGATATTTCTTCGTATGTTGAGTCTATTTATAACGTCGCCTTGGTATTAACAGTCCTTTCGGCAGTCTTTATGCTCACGGTAGGCGGATTCATGTACCTTACCAGTGCTGGCAACACCTCTCGCCTCGGATCAGCTAAGAACATCATCTTCGACTCTATTTTTGGACTCGTACTTGCCCTTGTAGCCTGGCTTATCCTCAATACCATTAATCCTGACCTCGTAAGACTCACTATTAATGGCCTCTCGGCTACTCCGCAAAGCCAGCAGGCAGGATCCGGGGGAGGTACAAGTCCTGTTACCGGAAAACCAATTGTTCCTCCAACGCTTACGGCGCAAAATGCTGCAAGCACTATCCTTAGTACTTCAAATATCAATGCCGCCGGATCTGGTAGCTGTAAAAGCGCAGGTGGACCTGTTACTCCAAGAGGGAACCTTCAGGATGTTGCCGCTGGAAATGCTATGGATCTTTGTTTCAAAGGCTGTAATTCAGGAAGCGCAAACTGCGCACAAAATGGTATTAATCCTTCTGAAACAATGCTCAACGCCATGATCGCAGTGGCAAATACCGGGCTTGGCTTTACTATAACGAGTCTTTCTGGAGGATCACATGCAGCAAAGTCAAATCACTACAGTGGGCGCGGGGCAGATATTGTTCCTTCAAATGGCTGGCAGGCTACTCTTGATTCCTTCAAAAGAGCCGGGGCTCTTTCAAGTTCTTTTTGCGAAAGCTCAAGTGGCGCAAACGTAAACTGCACAACCGGAAGCCCTGATCATATCCACCTAGACTTTCCTTAATCTCTCGGTAAGATACCTCTGTGATAAAGAAGGTTTTCTATATATCTCTTTTCTTATTTATCTTGACGCTTATTTTTTTGGCGGCATATAATTTTGTTTTCCGTCACAACCCAAACGATCCTATTGCAGACCCAAAAAAGAAGCAAGCAAAGCAAGAAGAAAAAGAAGAGAAGACAGCAGTGCCAGCAACAGAAATCACGAGTCTGTTGAATGAGAATATTCTCGGGGCCACAAGTGGAATCGACGAGAAGATCTACTACTATTCTCTCGATGAAAAGTCCCTAAAAAAAGCATCTTTTGAGGGAAAAGATAAAACAGTACTACTCAGCAATCTCCCGGGTGATGCTACTCGAGTATTGTGGTCACCAAAGAAAGACAAAGCGCTTCTCCTTTTGAAACTCCCAGATGGTGCTTCGAATTGGTATTTTTCTGATATTGCACCAAAGACACTGGTTGCTCTCAAGCCTACTATCGGAAGACTGGCCTGGAATAATCTTGGCGACAAAATTATCTATCAGTACACCGATCCAGGAACAGGAAAACGAACCTTTAATATTGCCAATCCAGATGGATCTGCCTGGAAAGAGATTGCCCCTATTGGATCTCAAGACTCGTACGTAGCTCCTATTCCACAAAGTACAAACTTTTCTTTCTGGAATCGACCAAATGCTCTTGAAGAAAGTCTTTTTGAGAGCGTTGACGGTTCCAACGGAAACAAAAACACCCTCGTATCAGGGCGCTTTGGCGCTGACTATCTCTGGTCACCGACAGGAGATCAAGTGCTCATTGCTTCGAGTGACAAAAAGGCAGGAAATACCCTCGTGCTCAGCGTAGCCAATAAACAAGGCGGGGAAATCCGAAGCCTCTCTATTCCAACACTCCTCACAAAAGTAACTTGGGCAAAAGATGGAAAATCTATTTACTACGCTCTTCCTGGAGGCTTGCCAGACAATGCCACTCTCCCGAATGATTACTTTGAGAAGCCGTTGATCACCAATGATACTTTCTGGAAGATGGATATCGAAACAGGGCGCAAGTCTCGCCTCCTTGATCTGAAAGAGGTCGGTCAAAGTTTTGATAGTAGCGATCTTTTTCTTTCGCCACAAGAAGACTTTCTTTTCTTTACCGATCGATCGACAAAGCGCTTGTACCGCATTGAACTCTAGCGTTCTTTGATTGTATGCTTTTCACTTACTGCCTTTGGCAGTTTTTTTGTTTGCACACTAAACGCGATTAAAGCCCAAAAAAGAAAGGCGAGATCATTCTTGAAATACGGAGTATCAAAGAGTCCGTATACTACAAAAAATAATAAGGCCGAAAAAAGAAAAATACTTGTATAAAAAGTCTCGGCGTTTCGTTTCCGAATATCCTGAAAGAGAAGTAAGAAAGATCGCCACAAAAGCACTAAGAAACCAATGAGACCAAGTACACCTCCTTGTAGCCAAAAGGCGAGGAAAATATTGTGTGGTTGCGGAACAGCCCATTCCAGATACGGAGGAAAATATTTTTGATGTCCCAGATATTCTTCCTGAAATCTTCCGATGCCAATTCCAAAAAATGGATGTTCTGTTCCGATACGTACCGCGGAGTTCCAAATCATAATACGAGAACTCGCTGAAGAGCGCTCATCAAAAGTAATAAGCGAATGCCACTTCGCACTACCTGATTCAACAAAGAGCACACCAAGCACAAGAACAATAATACTCCCGACGCTCAACCAAAAGAACCTCTTCTTTCTCTCCCAAAAACTCATGCCCAGAAGAAAAAGGAGTGAGACACCGGCAGCAATCCAGGCCCCATATGAGCGCGTGCCGAACAGAATGCAAGAGAAAAAGAGGAACAATAGAAGACAGAGAAGGTTCCAAAAAGATCGTTTTTGTTTCCGAGAAAACTCAAGAAAGAAGAAGGCGGATAGAAGCATTCCTGGAGCCACCATGACTGCTAAGAAATTGGGGGAGTTGTACGGGAAGAAAAGACGCCCATCAAAGGTGAGCATCTGTGAAAGAAAAGACGCTCCTGAAAAGGAGGCGAGAATGATACATGCTACCAGCCAGGCTACAAGATACGGGACTCGACCAAATGACTCTAGAGAAAGACGGTGGAAGAGAAAAAAAGCCAGCACTGGAAAAAAGAGCCAAGACTTGAGCATTCCTAATCCCGTAAGAGAAAATGGATTTAAGAGAAACGAGGCTGTTATGCCGAATAAAATCAAAAGAATTCCTCTAAGCGCCCATGGGTCCCATGCTCCTACAAAATCTTTTCTCGTAGAAATATGCAGCGCAAAAGAAA
>JBBTWC010000007.1:0-1319 GCA_038062975.1 Patescibacteria group bacterium
CCATTTTCTCGTGGACGGGAGCGTTCGCGTCCTTTTGAAGATATTATTCAGGAAACCAAAGAGGCGCTCGAAGCAGGATATGAAGAGATTATGCTCTTGGGACAGAATGTGAATTCGTATGGTGCTGATTTTTTGTTGGAAAAAGTAAAAGAAGGGGAGGAGTATGAGCTCCCGAATGGGAAAAAAGTGAAGCCTGTTATGGTGAAGCACTTGAATCGTCATCGTATACCAACAATTTTCCCGCATCTTTTAGAAGCAATCGCTGAAATGCCAGGCGCTTCCAAAGTGAGCTTCATGTCTTCAAATCCTTGGGATTTTTCTGATGAACTCATTGACGTTATTGCAAGAAACAAGAATATTGATCGCTCGCTCCATTTACCAGTGCAGGCTGGAAGTAATGAAGTCATTAAGAGGATGAATCGTTGGTATACGAGAGAAGAATATATGGCCCTTGTGGAGCGTATTCGAGAAAAAGTTTCTGGAGTAGAGATCACAACAGATATTATCGTTGGTTTTCCTGGAGAGACGAAAGAGCAATTTGAAGAAACAATGGATCTTGCGAGGCAGGTAGGATTCGCAAAAACTTTTATCGCCTGGTACTCTCCTCGTCCCGGAACCGCAGCAACCAGAGGGATGGAAGATGATGTTCCTATCATGGAGAAGAAGAGGCGCTTTGCGGAACTAGACGCCCTTACATACAAGAAAAAGGCTCGTTTGTAGTATATTGACAAAACAAGTCTTTTTTGGTATAATAATATGTTAGTATAGAAGTACCTTTAGTACCTTAGTATTGGAAAGTGCATGGGGCGCTTTCTCTGTTGTGAAAAGCGGAAACCAAAGCGAAGGGAGATAATATCGCTATGCGTATTCGTATCGAGATACCCTACATACCCGACCTTGCGTCGGATATCTGGAGCAGCTTCTCTGCCTGGGCCAATCGGTTCTTCGTCAAGTACGAAGATCCCGTCCTGTTCACCTCGCTAGGGCTGGTGCTTCTCACCATCGTCGGCTTCTCGGTTGACCGGCTCGGTCTCCTGGGAACCCTCGGTCTCTACGTCGTGATTTCGATGACGGGCTCTGTCCTGCTCATCGCTCTGCTCACGGGGCGCTTCTGGCTTCCCAAGTGGGCGCTCCGGATGATCGAGCGGTGGGACGAGCGGGCGATGCTCGCCATTCACCGGCACCTTCGGGCCTAGTCGCCTCGGAGGAGTATCCAAGCAACAGCCTTGAAAGGCGCCGCATGACATTAGTCGGGTCTCAGCCGCTCTTCCTTGTAAAGTCCAGTAATAAGGACAACAAGGAGAGCGGCTTTTTGCATA
>JBBTWC010000007.1:1419-28763 GCA_038062975.1 Patescibacteria group bacterium
AAAAAAGCGTCTGAAAGCTCTTTTTGAGATGAACTCGGGGAAGTGCTAAGATGGTAAGTGCCTTACTATTTGTTCTATGTCAAAGAAAGAAATCACTATTATTTCGTGGAATGTAAATGGTATTCGAGCCGTTCAGAGAAAGGGTGTTTTTGTGCCATTTGTAAAAAAATATAATCCGGATATACTTTGCCTTCAGGAAACGAAAGCCATGCAGGGTCAGGCAGAAATTGATTTACCAGAGTACGAAGAGTATTGGAATTCTGCAGAGCGGAAAGGGTATTCAGGAACAGCGATTTTTACAAAAACAAAACCACTTTCTGTTATCAATGGAATGCCCGAGAAAATTGCTAAGAAGTTTGGACTCGTAGCTGATGGGTATGGTGATCCGCAATCTGAAGGAAGAGTCGTTGCTGCTGAATATGCAGATTTTTATGTGGTCACGGTCTATACGCCGAATGCAAAAGACGATCTTTCTCGTATACCTCTCCGAGAGAAACAGTGGGACCCGGCTTTTCTCGCATACTGTCAGTATCTTGAGAAAACAAAACCAGTTATTTTTTGTGGTGACTTTAATGTGGCGCATACCGAAGATGATTTGACGCACCCAAAGCCGAATATGGGGAAGAAAGGATTTACTGACGAAGAACGAAAAGGCTTCCAGAATTTTGTGGACGCAGGATTTGTAGATACCTTTCGTTTGTTTCATCAGGGAAATGGTTTTTATACATGGTGGTCACACTTTGCGAATGCTCGGGCTCGTAATGTAGGATGGAGAATTGATTATGTCTTAGTGAGTAAAGTGCTCAAGCCCCGTATCAAAAAAGCTTTTATTCTTCCAGAAGTAATGGGTTCGGATCACTGTCCAGTAGGTATTACTCTTGGATAAATGACACATCCATATGCCAAGCGTCATTCGTTTTCATATCGAAATAGAAGGCAAGGTACAAGGAGTGTTTTTTCGTCATACAGCTCAGAAGATCGCGCAGTCACTCGGGCTTACAGGTTGGGTGAAGAATGCGGGAGAGAAAGTTATTTGTGAGGCACAGGGAGAGCAAGTCTTGGTAGAGCAGTTTATTCTTTTTGCTCTGCATGGTCCTCGTCTCTCAACTGTTGAAAAAGTTTTGCTTGAACCTATGGAACCATTCGCCCGTGAAGAAGAGTTTTCTATAGTTGATGCTTATTGATTACATCTATGTCTGGAAATGTTGCTATTCCATTGGCCGAGCGAATGCGCCCAAAAAGTGTCTCTCAATTTTTGGGACAAGAAAAGATTTTTGGAGAGGGTGCTTTTTTGCGTGAAGCGTTGACGACAGACAGTGTTCCGTCGCTTATTCTCTGGGGGCCACCAGGAAGTGGTAAGACGACTTTGGCACTTTTGATTGCCAAGGAAACCGAAGCAGACTTTCATCAGCTTTCAGCTGTAGGATCGGGAGTGAAGGAACTTCGGAGTATTTTGGAGGTGGCCAAGGAAAACCGTGTAGCCGGACGTAAGACTATTTTGTTTATTGATGAGATTCATCGTTGGAATAAATCCCAACAAGATGCGCTTCTGCCACATGTGGAGCAGGGGAATATTGTTCTTATCGGTGCAACGACAGAGAATCCAAGCTTTGAGGTGAACGGCGCTCTTCTTTCTCGGACACGAGTATTGGTTTTGGGAAAGCACTCTGAAGAATCGTTGGTACTTTTATTGGAACGAGCTCTTTCGCAGGCGCAAGAATTATTTGGAAAAAAAGTGGTCGCAGAGAAAGAAGCACTTGTGTTTATTGCGGCTGTATCTGGCGGTGATGCACGAGTGGCTTTAAATACCCTTGAGGCCTGCGCTCTTTCTCGAGAACATATTGATACGAAAACGGTAGAAGAAATTGTTCGTCGTTCACATATTTTGTACGACAAAGGAGGGGAGGAACACTACAATATTATCTCAGCTCTCCATAAGTCACTTCGAGGGAATGATGCTGATGCTGGGCTCTATTGGCTGGCTCGGATGCTGGAAGCGGGTGAGGATCCGTTGTATGTTGCGAGGCGTTTGGTACGTTTTGCTTCAGAGGATGTAGGTATCGCAAACTCTTTTGCGCTTCCTCAGGCCGTTTCTGCTTTTCAGGCTTGTCAATTTTTGGGGATGCCGGAGTGTGAGGTGCACTTAGCTCAAGTTGTCGTGTATCTTGCGCAGTCAAAGAAGAGTAATGCACTTTATGTAGCGTACGGTAAAGCCAAAGATGATGTACGGCGCTCTCCGAATGAGCCGGTACCACTTCATATTCGCAATGCTCCGACGAAGCTTATGAAAGAGCTTGGGTATGGGGATAACTATAAATACACACCAGATTACGCTGACCCAGAGGAAGCGAAGCAGGAGTATTTTCCAGAGAAACTCAAAGGGAGAAAATATCTGCCGTAGTATAATATACTTGTGAAGGGATAAGAAATAAGAAAAAATATATGCCGTTAACAGTTTCTACGCAGGCACCAGAATTTTCACTTCCGGATCAGGACGGAAAGATGCAGTCTCTCTCTTTGTATCGTGGAAAATACGTTATTTTGTATTTTTATCCAAAAGACGATACCCCGGGTTGCACAAAAGAAGCCTGTTCCTTCCGAGACAACTTCGCTGTTTTTAAGCGTGCCGGAGTGGTTATTTTGGGGATGAGCGCTGATACTCAAAAGAGACACGCCAAGTTTGCTCTCAAATATAGTTTGCCGTTTACGCTTCTTTCTGATGAAGATAAGAAAGTGCTCAAGAAATATAAAGCTTGGGGAAAGAAGAAATTTATGGGTCGTGAGTACGAAGGAGTATTTCGTATATCCTATCTCATTGATCCAGCTGGTAGTATCGTAAAAGTCTATCCAAACGTAAAGCCAGATGAGCACGCGGAAGAGGTGTTGGCTGATATCAAAGCCGCAAAAAAGAAATAGGAGGAATAAGAAAAAAATGAGCCGGGAAGTTTTGAAGCTTCCCGGCTTTCTCAGTTTGAGAGGGACGTTGCCCGTTGATCAGTTGTGACTGTGGAGATCGTGATTGAGCGAGTTTTCGCCTTTTCCGATTTCCGCGAGTCGCTTCAGGTTCCGACTGGTACGGACGGCCTCCATGAAGCCTCCCTGGGAATTTCGACGGAACGTAATTCCGTCGACACCGGCGAGTATTTCCGCTCGGACGACAGTCCCATTGGAAGGATGCCCGTTGATCCCGACCTTTACCTTGGTGCCGGCGAGGATCTCGGTTGCCGCTGCGACGATGCAGGCATCGCCCAGAGGTATTCCGGTGACGGAGTTTGCCTCAAGGAGGCAGTTGCGCCCGATCTCGATGGGCACGTCGTTGTCGCCCGAGAGCACACCGAGGATAGAGGCGCCACCACCGACGTCAGAACCTTTGCGGACGAATGACGAAGAGCTGATTCGCCCTTCAATCATGCCGCCGTCGGTTCCAGCATTGAAGTTGACGTAGCTTGCCCCAGGCATGAGGGTGGTACCTTCCCCGAGGTAAGCACCGAGGCGCACCTTGTGCTGGTCGGTGATCCGTACTCCCATATCAATCGCGTTGATGCGATGAATGTAGAGCGGGAACTTGTCGACCATGTGAGGGGAAAACGGTGTGTCGCCAAACGCAGCCTCCATGAGCATTTGATCGACGTCGTCCTTGTCGTAGACTTTGTCGCCGATCCATGCGACGTTGGGGAGCTTGGTGAAGATCTTGTCGAGGTTGAGCGAGTTGGGCCGGAAGTGACGCAGGCTCAGGCCGTAGAGCTTGAGCGTGGCATCTTCGACACCTTGGGGCGCGACATCTTCGAAGATGAATGTCACGACCGGACGATCTTTTCCTTGGATGTGTCGTGCATCACCTCGCATCAGCGCGCCGATCATCTTTCGAAGAGCGAGGACGTTGACGTGTCTTTTTCCGTCGCCTTCGAAGGGTTGGAAGTATCCCATCATCTTGTCGATCAGATCGGTGCTGATGGGAACGCTTGCGATCGGGAGCGTGGTGTCTAGGACGCCAAGCGAGTGGAGTACATGCTGGAGGATTGCGGCGGTGCCGAGATTTTGTCCCAGACCGCTCACGGCAGGGTAGCGCATGGAAGCGAGAGTCCCGCTTCCCGTCCGCATCTCGCGTCCGATCCCGAAGAGAACCGGTGCGCGGAAGTAGTTCTCGCTTTTGATTTTTTCGGTGAGGGCCGAGAATTGTTCCACGGTTTCTGGTTGAGAAAAGAGGGTGCTGGTCACGGTATAGTTCCTTCTTGTTGTGGGCGCGTATGCGCGAAGAACTGTGTTGATAGAGAGAAGGTTTTTCTCGGTATCGTAGTAGGCTACTGAAAGAAGCGGCCTTTGTCAACGAAAACCTTTTAAATGAGCCATTTCTTTGGTGGATAACTTATTGTGTTGCACTCTAGTGAAAAGTGGCATAAAATGGTGATTATGGTCTTAAAAGTGGGTGGAAGTGGGGAATTTCACACCAACGTCATTTTCACTCTCTATGTTCATCGGAGAATATTCGCATACTATCGATCCTAAGAAGCGTTTAGCGCTTCCTTCGAAGTTTCGCGGAGAGCTCGGGAGCAAAGTGGTAGTGACTCGAGGCCTGGATAATTGTCTCTTTGTATACCCAATGAAGGTATGGGAAGAGATTGCAACCAAACTCGGAACACTGCCAGTTGGTGAAGCAGGAACACGAAGTTTTATTCGCGTCATGCTTGCTGGAGCAGCGGATATTGAATTGGATAGTCAAGGGAGAATATTGATTCCAGAATATTTGAAAAAAGACGGTGGACTCTCAAAGGATGTAACGATTGTTGGACTCTTTAATCGATTGGAAATCTGGGATAGCAAAGAATGGAATATATACAAGAAACAGGCAGAAAAGAATACCGGAGAGATAGCAGAAGAGCTTGGAAAGCTCGGAGTATATTAGTAGCTCTTTGACAATGAAAGAAGTACAAAGAACAACGAAACATACATCGGTGCTCTTAGATGAGACGCTTGATTTACTTAATCTTTCCTCAGGAAAAACAGTAGTCGATGCGACATTCGGTGGTGGAGGACACACTCGTGAAATATTACGAAAAGTGGGACCTACCGGAGTTGTTATCGCTATTGATACTGATAGTGAAGCATTGGAGCGAGTCAGAGAAGATGAAGAATTGCAGCAAGCAGTGCTTCAGGGGAATCTGATTTTGGCTCATGGAAATTATTCCAGTATAACCGAGATTCTGGAAGAGAAAGGGAAAGGAACAGTTGATGCTATTTTGGCAGACCTTGGATTTTCTTCGGATCAGATAGAAGGGGCATCACGAGGATTCAGTTTCTTGCGTGAGGGACCGCTCGATATGCGTTTGGATCAAAAGAGCGGAGAGAGCGTGAGCGAACTTCTCTCGCGGATAAGCGAAGACGAGCTTCGTATAATTTTGACTCAATATGGAGAAGAACCTGAGAGTGGTCGGATTGCTCGAGCTATTCGCACAGCCCATACAAAGCATCCTTTACAAACAACTACAGAACTCGCACAGATTATAGAAGAAGCCTATCCCAAAGGGAAGCGCGCGAAACTCGGGATTCATCCAGCCACCAAAACATTTCAGGCACTTCGTATAGCAGTCAATCGGGAGTTGGAACATTTGGAAAAATTTCTCCAGTCTTCGGAAGGATGCCTTGCGAAGAATGGAAGGATTGCTGTGATTACCTTTCATTCTGGAGAGGATCGCATTGTAAAGCATTTTTTCCAGGAATCCGCCAAAGGGTGTGTCTGTCCAAAAAATTTCCCAGTATGTATTTGTAAGCAAAAGCCTCGGTTAAAGATTGTGACAAAAAAACCGATTCTTCCAAGTCTGGAAGAACTCGATCGCAATCCAAGAGCCAGGAGCGCCAAGCTCCGTGGTGCCGAGAAAATCTAAAGACTTCTTTCAGGGTTAGAAGACAAAACAAAAATAAAATTACATATGCCAGCACCTACACGAAATTTTCAGGGGAAAATTCGCGCTTCACACAAGAAAGCGGTTGCTTTTGAGCTTTCTGGGTCAGCTCAGAATGTTATAGTTATGGTACTGATGGTTATGTTTGTGGCCGGTGGAGGATACCTCTTTTCGGTGAATCAAACAGCTGTCCAAGGATATCATTTGAGGGCACTTGAGAAGGAGATTGATACTTTGAAAGAGAAGAATTCTGAACTGCGTATTGCGGAAGCAGATCTCCGATCACTATATAAGATTGAAGCTTCCAAAGACGAGCTACAGATGGAGAAGGTTGATACTAATGTAAAATTCCTGGAGGCGCGCGATACCGTTGCTTTGAAATAAAGCCGCAGCGCTTCTCTGGAAGAACTCCGGCATATGAGGAATCCTCGTCAACTTGGCGCAAAAATAAAGAAAAAAACGAGTAGTAATCCGAAGGATTCTCGCTCTGGTCTTTCACGTATCCATGTATTAAACGTTATTTTTATAGTCGTTGCGACACTGATCGCCACACGGCTTTTTTTCTTACAGGGAATTACGCATCAAAAATGGGTTGCCTTGGCTCTTGATCAGCATCAGGCATTTTTGACTATCGCTGCTGATCGCGGTGAGGTTTCTATGCGAGATGGTGATCATACGTATCCACTCGCTGTGAATCGTGAATACCCGACTTTGTATGCAGTTCCAAAGGAAATAACAGAGCCAGATAAAACAGCGATTGAACTTTCAACTGTTCTTGGTATGGAAGCTTCGGTTATTAAAGAACGATTGGATCGGCCTGATGATCCTTTTGAAATTCTCAAGAAACGTCTCAGCGACGAAGAAATTGAAAAAGTGAAAGCATTGAATCTTAAGGGGATCAAGTTTTTACCAGAAAAATACCGTTACTACCCGGCTGGTGAGCTTGCTTCTCAGGTTATTGGATTTGCTTCCTTGGGAGAGAATGGGGGCGCGAGTGGATATGGTATTGAAGCTTCTAAGGATGATACGCTTCGGGGTATTGCCGGTGAATTGACGCAAGAAAAGGATGCAGCTGGACGTTGGATTCCGCTCACTGATCGTTCGGTGGTTTCTGCGAAACATGGTGAGGATGTCGTTTTAACTCTGGATCGGGTTATTCAATATGAGACTGAGCGCATTATGCGTGAGGCAATTGATAAATATGAAGCGGAACGTGCTACCGCTATTGTTATGGATCCGAAGACAGGAAAAGTTCTAGCCATGGCTTCGTTTCCTCAATTTGACCCAAACAATTACAGCAAGATTGAAGACATGTCATTATTTCTGAACCCGGCTGTTAGCTTGGCGTATGAGCCAGGATCCATTATGAAGCCACTTACGATGGCGGTAGGACTCGAAGAAGGAAAGGTTTCGCCCTCTACTGAGTATGTGGATACCGGCGTGATTCAGGAGGCTGGATATTCGATTCGTAATGCAGATGACAAAGTGTACGGACGGAGCTCTATGACGAAGGTATTGGAAGAATCTATTAATACAGGCGTTATCTATGTAGAGCGTTTGGTTACGAATGCTGTCTTTCGTGATTATATGAAGCGCTTTGGTTTTGGAGAGCGAACCGGGATTGAACTTCCAGCAGAGCTTCCTGGGAATATGCGTAATTTAGAAAATATTCGATCACATATTCAGTTTTTTACAGCTTCATTTGGTCAGGGAGTGACTGCAACGCCGCTCCAAATGGTGACGGCATATGCTGCTATGGCGAATGGTGGGAATTTGATGAAGCCACAGATTGTAGAAAAGATTATTCACGCGGATGGGAAAGAAGAATTGATAGAGCCTACAGTGGTACGCCGTGTGCTGAGTGAAGAAACCAGTAAGCAAATGGGAGAAATGCTCCGCGCAGTTGTGGTCAATGGACACGGAAAGCGTGCTGATGTTCCAGGCTATCGCGTAGGGGGAAAGACTGGTACAGCACAGGTAGCAAAATCAGGGTCTAAGGGGTATGAAGACGGTCTTTCTATTGGATCATTTGTCGGATATGCCCCTATTGATGATCCTCAGTTTGCTGTTTTGGTAAAATTGGATAATCCACGGAAAGTAGAGTGGGCAGAATCGAGTGCTGCACCAGCCTTTGGCGAAATTATGAAATTTCTGTTAGAGTACGCCAAGATTAAACCGACGGAAGATACGAATGAAAAACCAAAGTAACCCTGAAACACCTATGGCTTTCTCGAAAAGAAATATTCTTCAAAAGATTCTTCGGACTATGGCGCAAACCGTGATCCGAAAGTATAAACCGCTTATCGTTGGGATTACGGGATCGGTTGGAAAAAGCTCTACGAAAGACGCCGTAGCCTTGGTGCTTTCGAGTGAGTATCGAGTCTGGAAAAGTGAAGGAAATTATAATAATGAGCTCGGAGTCCCGCTGACTATCATTGGCGCAAGGAGCGGTGGGCGTTCGCTACTCCGTTGGATGGGCGTGTTTTTCCGCTGGCTTTTTTTGCTTGTGTGGCCGGTGAAGTATCCAGAAGTTCTTGTTTTGGAGTTGGGTATTGATAGGCCGGGGGATATGGAGTATCTCTTGTCGTTTGTTCCAGTGACAGTAGGGATTGCCACAAATATATCTTCGAGTCACATCGCGTATTTTGGGTCTATTGGAAACATTGCTCGTGAGAAGGGGAAACTCATTAGCTCTCTTTCGGAATCCGGATTTGCTATCTTGAATGCCGATGATCCTCGGACACTGAAGATGAGAGAGCGAACGGAAGCGAAGGTAATCACGTATGGATTTGATGAGAAAGCGGATGTCCGTGCGGATAATTTATTGTTCCACCGTGATGCGAAACGAGTAGAAGGCTTTAGTTTCAAGCTCAATTTTGAAGGAAAGACGATTCCACTTCGACTTCCAAAGCTTGTTGCACGACACCATATCCCAGCAGCCCTTGCTGCAGCTGGAGTCGGTTTGGCACTCAAATTAAATTTGGTTGAAATTGCCGAAGCTTTAGAGGATTTTGAGCCGTTACCAGGAAGACTGCGTTTATTGCCTGGGAATAATGATACAATTTTATTGGACGATACCTATAACGCTTCACCAGCCTCTACACGCGCTGCATTTTCAGTGATGCAAGAAATGATAGCGCCACGCAAGGTGGTGGTGCTTGGGGATATGCTGGAGCTTGGACCTGAGTCAAATCGTGAACACGCAACTCTCGCAAACGCTTTACAGGAGAGCGGAGCGCATGTCGTAGTTTTGGTTGGACAGCATATGCGATCTTTACACGAAGCTCTTTTGGAAGATGGATTTTCTCGGAAGCAGCTTCTCTGGATGCCAGATCCTCTCTCGGCACTCCAGTCGTTGCTACAGATTACGAGAGAAGGAGACTTGATTTTGGTCAAGGGATCTCGTGGTATGCGCATGGAGATTGTTGTTGAGCAATTGTTGACTGACCCTGCTTTGGCGAAAGAGCTTTTGTGTTGTCAGTCTCATGAATGGCGCTCGAAGCCGTTTTCTCCTCCATCCGAATGGACTGAAGAATACTAAAGAAACGTATCTATGGATTTTTTTTCTATTTTCTTAATTGTTTTTGGGCTCATTATTTTTGAGACTATCAGTAGTATTGATAACGCGGTTATTAATGCTGAAGTTCTCGCGACCATGGGTCAGAAGGCACGGAGATTCTTTTTGACGTGGGGCATGTTCTTTGCGGTTTTTGTGGTACGAGGCATTCTACCGTGGCTGATTGTTTTTTGTGCGCTCCCACAACTGGGGATCTGGGGTTCTTTTACCGCAACGTTTTCCAATGATCCCAATGTGACGGCCGCCATTCAAACAGCCGCACCTATTCTTTTGATGGGCGGTGGAGTATTCCTCTTGTTTCTTTTTCTCCACTGGCTTTTTCTGGAACAAAAGCGTTTTGGTCTTCGAGTAGAGTGTTTTTTCCTTGAACAGGGCGCCTGGTTTTATGCCATTTCCTCTATTGTTCTTATGGCGATTATTTGGTTTTCGATGCAGATTTCTCCGATGATAGCTTTTGGTGCGGTGGTTGGATCAACGGCGTTCTTTATTACGCATGGTTTTCGGCAACAAGCTGAGGAGGCAGAGCGTAAAATGATCCATGGAGGGAATATGTCTGATGTGAGTAAGATTTTATTCCTTGAAGTCATTGATATGAGCTTCTCTATTGATGGAGTTCTCGGAGCATTTGCTTTTACGCTTTCAGTCCCGCTTATTCTTTTGGGGAATGGAATTGGAGCTATTGTTGTTCGGCAATTGACGATATCAAATATTGAACGAGTGAAGAAGTATGTTTTCCTGAAGAATGGTGCGATGTACTCAGTCTTCTTTTTAGGGGTAATAATGATTGCTCATGGATTTGGCGTACATGTTCCTGAGTGGCTCGCGCCGGCGTTGACCATTGGGACCATTGGGTATTTTTTCTGGAAGTCAAAGCGAGTATTGCTTGACGAAATGACATTGCGTGCTTCATAAAAAAAAGGTATTATACGGGCGTAGAGAGGCGGTGCTTCTTTGCTAAAACGCTAATCCGTAGCACAAGTTGTATGACCGACAACGTAAAGGACAAGGAGTTTATCGAATACGTCGTCAAGATGTTGGTAGATAACCCTGAGGATGTGAAGGTAGAACGAAAGATCGATGAGATGGGAGTATTAATTACTCTGGATGTGAATCCAAAAGATATGGGAATGGTCATTGGTCGTGAAGGTATGACTGCTAAGGCCCTTCGCACATTGCTTCGTGTTATCGGAGCGAGAAACAATGCCCGTGTTAATTTGAAGATCAATGAGCCAGAAGGATCAGAACGTCCTCCTCGCGAACCACGCGAGCAACAGCCAATGGAAACAACGCTCCCCCCTCGTGAAGCTCAGGCTCCACAAGAGAAGCGAAGTTTGGATGATGTCATGAATGATATCCAGATCTAGACAAGACTTTCTTGAGAAAATTGAAAAACGCCCTTTCCGGGCGTTTTTTTTCGGCAAAGGGAAGGGAAGATGGTAAAATAGAAGAAATAAATTTTCTCTTATGAATGTAGTAGAGACAGATATCACTGGGATTTATATTATTGAGCCGGATGTTTTTGAGGATGATCGCGGATTCTTTCTGGAGGCCTATAATCAAGCAAGATACGCAAAAGCAGGTATTCCCGCAGTTTTTGTGCAAGACAATCTTTCTCAATCGAAAAAAGGAGTGCTCCGCGGTTTGCACTATCAGGCGCCACCTTTTGCACAAGGAAAACTTGTATCGGTGCTCAAGGGTGCGGTGCTGGATGTGGCGGTAGACATTCGCTTTGATTCACCGACGTTTGGAAAGCATGTGGCCGTAGAGCTTTCGGCAGAGAATAAAAAGCAAATGTGGATTCCTGAGGGTTTCGCACACGGATTTTTAGCCCTCAGAGAGGATACTCTTTTTTCCTACAAGTGTACCAATGTGTATTCAAAAGAACATGATCGGGGAATACGTTTTGATGATCCGGCTTTAGGTATAGAGTGGGGTGAAGATACGCTACTTCTTTCTCCAAAAGATGAATCACAGCCGTTCTTTTCGGAGATTGCGCGTGAGTTTTAATTTCCCTCAAGGAAGGATATATGAAAATTCTTGTTACCGGAGGTGCTGGATTTATTGGTTCTAACTTCATTCATTTCGTCTTACAGAACACGACCGATGTTTCGATCGTAAACCTCGATGCATTGACCTACGCGGGGAATTTGGAAAATCTTCGTGAGTGGGAAGGGGATTCGCGATACCAATTTGTACACGGCAATATTATTGAGAAGGAATTGGTAGAAAGACTGGTATCTGAAGTGGATACGATTGTCCATTTTGCAGCAGAATCACATGTTGATCGTTCTATTTTGAATCCAGAGATTTTTATACAGACAAATGTTTTGGGGACGTATGTTCTTTTGGAAGCAGCACGGAAAGAAGGGAAGCGTTTTCATCATATTTCAACCGATGAAGTATTTGGATCTCTTGCTTCCGATGAGCCGAGCTTTACTGAAAAAACACCCTACGATCCGCGCAGTCCGTACAGTGCCACCAAAGCTGGCTCTGATCATTTAGTGAATGCCTATTTTCATACCTATGGATTACCGGTAACCATTTCCAATTGTTCGAATAACTATGGCCCGTATCATTTTCCCGAGAAACTTATCCCGCTCGTCATCACAAATCTTCTTGAGGGGAAAAAGGTTCCAGTTTACGGAGATGGTTTGCAGGTAAGAGACTGGTTGTATGTTGAGGATCATTGCCAGGCTATTTGGCAGATACTGCAAAAAGGAGTGCTTGGTGCAACGTACTGTATTGGAGGAAACGGTGAGAAGGAAAATATTTGGATTGTAAAACGAATCATTGATCTTCTGAAGAAAGACGAAGCCTCTATTGAATACGTCACGGATCGTCCCGGGCATGACAGGCGGTACTCCATAGATTTTTCCAAGGCTACGCGTGAACTTGGTTGGCAACCGACTGTTTCCTTGGAAGAGGGTCTTGAAAAGACGGTTCACTGGTACGAGGAGAATCGTTCTTGGTGGGAGAATGTAAAGTCTGGTGCTTATAAGGAGTACTATAACGAGCAGTACGGAAAGCGTGTTTAGGGCTTGAAACGTACTCTTTTTTCAGCGTTTCTTCTCTGGTATACTGAAAGGGATCTTGTAGCGAGCTCCCTTTTTAAGAATCTCTGTATGAAGCAAAAGATACTGATTTTGGGTTCCCAGGGGATGCTTGGTCAAGAGCTGTGTCTTGCCTTTCAAAAAGACTCTCTGTATGAGGTGGAAGGATGGGATAAAGAAGATATTGATCTGACAGATTTTTCGCTCGCCGGAGAAAAGATAACGGCGTTTCATCCAGATATTGTTATAAATGCTGTAGCATACAATGCGGTAGATGCCTGCGAAGAAAATGATGAGGAATACGCAAAAGCGCTTGTGCTGAATCGGGACATCCCAAGGTTTCTTGCAGAGAAAAGTGTTGAGCAGAATTTTCTTCTGGTACACTATTCAACCGATGCTGTTTTTGATGGAACCCTTGAAGAAGGGAAGTCGGACGGAGGTTGTGCTGGCGGATGCTGTGGAGGTGATTGTGGTGGCAGTGATGCGGGATACGCCGAAGACGATATGCCAAATCCACTCTCTCGTTATGGTGAGAGTAAAGTATTGGGTGAACAAGCGGTTCTTGGAATTGCGAAACGATACTATATAATTCGACTTTCTCGATTATTCGGCCAGCCTGCGAAATCAACTGGAGCGAAAAAGAGCTTTTTCTCTTTGATGCTTGAGGCTGCGAAAACAAAAGATCGGGTGCAAGCTGTGCAAAATGAGAAGAGTTGTTTCGCGTATGCGCCAGATTTAGCGCAGGCCACAAAAGAGCTTATTGAACACGAAGATAGCTTTGGCATATACCATCTCCCGAATAGTAACGGGGCGACGTGGTATGATGGTGTTCGAGAGTTGTATAGACTGATGGGTGTTGCTATTCCTATTGAACCAGTAACGAGTGATGCCTTTCCTCGTCCTGCAAAGCGTCCTGCTTTTTCAGTGCTCCGAAATACGAAACGGCCACCGCTTCGTTCATGGCAGGAAGCGCTCGCTGAATATTGTAAAGAATTTTATAAATAAATCATTTTTGCGACTATGGCACTCAAATATCTCAAAGCACAAGACAAGCAGATTTTCGAAGCCGTAAAGGGTGAAGAGAAGCGACAGGAAGAGGGATTGGAAATGATCGCTTCCGAAAATTATGTTTCACGTGCGGTGCTTGAGGCTATTGGAACAGTTTTTACGAATAAATACTCAGAAGGGTATCCTGGGAAACGCTATTATGGTGGTCAGGATTTTACTGATGTCATTGAAAATATTGCGAGAGACCGAGCCAAAAAACTCTTTGGTGCTGAGCATGCAAACGTACAACCGCTTTCTGGTGCTATGGCGAATATTGCTGCCTACCAGGCTCTTCTTGATCCAGGGGATACTATTTTAGGGATGGATCTTTCTCATGGTGGTCACCTTACGCATGGTCATCCGGTGACGTATATGTCTCGTATTTTTCGCTTTATTCGTTATAAGACGGAAGCAAACGGAACTCTTGATTACAAAAAACTTGAAGCCCTGGCGATGAAAGAAAAGCCAAAGCTTATTTTGGCAGGCTTCTCTTCGTATACTCGTCAGTTAGATTATGAAAAGATTGCGAAGATTGCTAAAAAAGTTGGAGCAATAACGATGATGGATATGGCGCATATTGCTGGCCTTGTGGCGGCTAAGGTCGTGCCAAGTCCTGTACCTCATTTTGATATTGTAACGGCAACAACACACAAAACCTTACGAGGTCCTCGCGGAGGCCTTATTCTGTGTCGGGAGTCTTTTGCTAAAGCGATTGATAAAGCGCTTTTTCCTGGTTTGCAAGGCGGTCCGCATATGAATCTGGTTGCTGGTAAAGCAGTGGCTTTTGGTGAGGCGCTGGAGGCATCATTTCGTGCATACGGTAAACAGACGCTCAAGAATGCAAAGATGTTGGAAAATGAAATGCGTGGGCATGGAGCGGATATCTTGTTTGGGGGTACTGAGAATCATATGATCGTTGTGAATGTGGTTTCGTCGTATGGTATCGCTGGAAAAGAAGCAGAGAAACTTTTGGATGCGATTGGGGTAACGGTGAATAAGAATGTTATCCCGGATGATCCTCGTGGACCAATGGACCCAAGTGGTATCCGTGTCGGTGTGCCTGCTGTCACAACTCGTGGCATGAAAGAACGAGAGATAAAGAAAATAGCCAAGTGTATTGATACAGCACTTCGAAGTGGTGGTGACACAAAGGTACTTCGTCGGTTGCGCCAAGAGATCAAAGTACTGTGTAAAAGTTTTCCGGTGTATCAGGCATAATTTCTAGCTACGCTTCTATGAAAGGTATTATTCTCGCAGGAGGTACTGGAACAAGACTCTTGCCACTCACCGCGATTACTTCAAAGCAACTCTTACCGGTCTATGATCGGCCAATGATTTTTTATCCGCTGAACACGCTTATCAAGGCGGGTATTAAAGATATTTTGATTATTGTTGCTCGAGAACACTCCGGACAGTTTCTGAATCTCTTGGGATCTTTGTTTGAAAAATTTGGTATCAGGATATCTTTCGTAGTTCAGAAACAAACTCGCGGCTTAGCTGAAGCCTATATTCTGGCTGAGGATTTTCTGGATAATGAGCCGAGTGTGATGGTATTGGGGGATAATATTTTTGAGAATGATTTTACGGAAGCGATCCAGTCTTTTGAAAAAGGAGGGCGCATATTTGCTAAAGAAGTTTCTGATCCAGAGCGTTTTGGAGTAGTGGAGTTTGATAGTGAGAAGAGGGCGATTTCCATTGAGGAGAAGCCTGTTTCGCCAAAAAGCAACTTTGCTATTCCGGGAGTGTATATATTTGATCATGAAGCCGTGGCAGTAGCGAAACAGCTTGTTCCATCAGAAAGGGGAGAGCTTGAAATAGTCGATATTCACAAGTATTACCTTGGAATGAAGACCCTCGATGTGCGACTTATTGAAGGAGCGTGGTTTGACGCGGGAACACACGATTCTCTTTTAGACGCAAGTAATTTTGTGAGAGAGTCAAATTTCATTGAGCAGTTTCATCCAATGGTAAACGAAGCTCTTAGCGCCTTCAACAAGGAATTTAAAGAAATGATATCTATTAAACACTAACTCTATGTCATTACAGCCTGGAAAAATTAAAAAAGCCATTCTTCCGGTAGCGGGATTTGGAACACGGTTCTTGCCAGCAACGAAGGCGCAACCAAAGGAAATGCTTCCCGTAGTAGATAAGCCAGTTGTGCAATACCTTGTGGAAGAGGCGGTCGCTTCTGGGATCGAAGAGATTATCTTTGTGACGGGTCGCGGGAAGCGTGCTATTGAAGATCATTTTGATATTTCCTATGAATTGGAAGATACGCTAGTAGAAAAGAACAAGCACGATCTTTTGGAGACGGTGCAGAAGATTTCTGGGTTGGCGAAGTTTTCTTATGTACGCCAACCGATTCCACTCGGCGATGGGCATGCGCTTTTGTGTGCTAAGCACCTTATTAATGAAGGTGAAGCAGTCGCTGTTCTTTTTGGAGATGATATTGTTGATAATGAAGTACCCGCTCTTCGGCAGTTGATCGACGTTTATGAGAAATATGCCGATCCAGTAGTGGCGCTGCTTCAGGTTCCGAAAGAAGAGGTATCCAAATTTGGAGTCGTTGGATCGATTCCCGTTGGTGAGCGTACGCACGAAATTCAACGCTTTGTTGAGAAGCCGAAAGTAGAGGAAGCTCCATCAAATCTGATTGCTGTGGGAAAATACGTGATCACCTGGGAGGTGCTCGAAATGCTAGAGACGCTGAAAGAAGGCAGTAAGGATGGTGAGGTGCGCTTGGCAGATGCCTTTATAAAGATGCTTGAAAATGGACGCCCTTTGTATGGCTATGAATTTGAAGGGGAACGACATGATTGTGGGGATAAATTTGGATTTGTACGGGCAACTATTGCTATGGGCCTCAAGCATCCAGAGGTAGGGACAAAACTACGTGAATATTTGAAAACACTTTCTTTCTAATGTACTGGATTTATCTCATCATTTTTATTCTGGCTATCCTGACACCGCAAATGGTGAGTCAGCATTTTCCGTATCTCAAAGAAGACGACGTTGAGTCGATTGTTATTTTCTTTTTCGGAGCGCTGGGATTCTTCATTTATATTGCCAAGGAAAAAGCCCTTTTGCGTGTATTTAAGGAAAAACTCCATCTGCAAAAGCAAACGAATATTATCACCAAAGATCTTTCTGAGTCGTATTCGTACATTGGTGAGATGAATCGTAAGTTCGATATTGTGAAAGATCTTATTTTTGGACTTCCCCGAGAAAGCGCGGAATCTTTTGCTGAAAAAAACTCAAAAGCGTATGAGCCTATTTTAGAAGCTGCGCGCCTCTTGTCGAAGTCTGATGTCGTGTCGCTTCGTTTTGTGAATACAAAAACGAAGGAATTGACCAAGGTAGAGGAGGATAGACATGAGGAGTTCGCTCTTTTTAGCGGAGAAAGGCTGGTGGCGCCTCGAAAGGCCTTTTGGGAGGAGGACGGATATGTTATTGCTCGTGCACCACGGTCTGCATGTGAAGCTTCAGCATTTCTTATATTTCCGAAGAGTGCCAATCATTCTGAAGATATAGATATCTTTCAGATCCTGGCGTCGGAAGCCTTATTTTTGTTTTGTGCAGAAAAGAATCTCGCGGCTTCTCTTTTGAAAGAAAGCGCAAAGAAAGACGCTGTATAAAAATCATACTAACGACAGCGCCTCTCGGTAAATAATCGAATACAAATGAGTGTGGGCACATTTTCTTTGAGGGTATCAAAATTGTTTTATCCAGTATGCGCATAGGTATTGACGCGCGTTTTTATGGATCGCTTGGGAAAGGCTTGGGGCGGTATACTGCCAAGCTCATTCAGTATCTTGAAGAACAGGATGCAGAAAATGAATATGTCATTTTTCTCTCTGCAGAAAACTTTGACGAGTTTCAACCAAAAAATACTCGCTTTCAAAAAGTGCTGTGTAAAATACGATGGTACAGTCTTGCGGAGCAATGTCTCTTTCCATTTCTTCTTTTGCGTTTCCGTCTCGACTTGATGCACTTTCCACATTTTAATGTGCCTTTACTGTACTATCGTCCATTTGTTGTGACGATTCATGACTTGATTCTCTTTCACTATCCCACTTTACGAGGAACAACGCGTTCGCCTTTGCTGTATTGGATTAAATTTGCGGCGTATAGAGTGGTTATTGCTTCGGCTATTCGGCGTTCCCGACAAGTGATTGCGGTATCTTTGTTTACCGCAGAAGACATACGAAAGCATTATAGAGATGCAAGCACAAAAATATCTCTTATTTATGAAGCCGCAGAACCATTTTGTTTTTGGGCCCCGGAAGAAAAAAGAGATCAAATTTTTCGTACAATCAATATGATTTCTTCAGAATCAAAAGAAGGGGCGCGTGATATAATAAAGCCGTACATTTTGTACGTGGGAAATGCCTACCCGCATAAAAATTTGGAGCTTTTTCTTGAAACAGCAGCACTCTTTCCAGAGTATGAATTTTTGTTAGTTGGAAAGATGGATTATTTTTATACGCGACTCAAGAGCGAAGCGAACAGGCGTGGTATTTCGAATGTCCACTTTATAGGATTCGTAGATGACTCCGATCTTGGGATGCTGTATCGGAATGCAAAGGTATATGCTTTTCCATCGCTCTACGAAGGATTTGGATTACCACCACTCGAGGCTTCTTTGTACGGTGTACCGGTACTAGCTGCCGCCTGTGGCTCACTGCCAGAGATTCTGGGTACAAGTGCACGCTTCTTTGATCCGGAAGAGAAAGGGAGTTTTTCTATAGCATTGCGAGATCTTCTTGAAAAGCGCGAAGAAAGAGAGCGATTGATTGAGGCAGGGTATCAGAACAGTACCCGTTTCAATTGGAATCAGATGGCGCAAGAAACGAAATCGTTGTATGAGAGATGCGGAGCCAAACAGTAAGCGTCTCCCTTTTTGGAGTAGAATTCTCTCCGTCAAAAATACAAAATGAAATGCATCCACAAGAGTATATACCACCGAAGAAAATGTCTGATATCCGACGCACTTTCGGAGAAGTTCCCGTGCGCCCTGAACCAGTTTTCCATCAACCAGAATCTTTTGAAAGGCAATCACCGCATTATCGGGAATTTCCAGTATATGTAGAGGCGGAGAATCCGGTGCCACCCGTTTTTCCAAAGAAGCAATATCATCGTCATCATCGGAGGAAGCCCTCAGCCTTTTTGAAAGGTATTCTTTTTGTTCTTTTTTTGATAGTGGTCTGTCTGTTTGGGTGGTGGATTCTCGAGAAAGGAAAGAATCTTGGCTCCTCAGTTCAAACAAAAGGTGAAATGGGTTATTCAAGTCTTGTCGCCGCTTTGGATAACTTAGAGCAAAGTAAGTATCAAGGATCACTCGAGCATTTTCACAAAGCAGAAGAAGCTTTTGCAGAGGCTGATAAAGAATTAGCTCTCTGGAATAGTTCGCTTACAGATATTGTACGTTTTGTGCCAGGTCTTTCCCGAGCTGCTTCAGGAAAATATATTTTAGAAGCAGGGGAGCATTTTGCTCGTGCTGGAGTACCACTTTCGGAAGTTGCCAAGAGTATTGATGTTTCGAAGGGGGCATACAAAGACGGAGAAAAGATTTCACTTTTAAACTTTCTTCAGGATGTAAAAGTTCCTCTTGCGGAAGCTGAGAGCGAGCTTACAGCAGCGAATAGTGCGCTTCAAAAAGTTGCCCTTGATGATATTCCCAAGGAAAAGCGTGAGCAGTTTCTTTTGGTGCGCAACCATTTGCCGTTACTGGTAGGTTTGATGCAGGGATTTTCAGAGAATGAGATTCTTTTGGAGGAGCTTTTGGGAGGAAATGGTCCACGGAAATATCTTTTTCTGTTCCAGAATAATCACGAGATGCGGGCGACCGGAGGATTTATCGGAAGTTATGGAATGTTGGATATACACCAGGGTGTTGTTCGCAAATTTTTTATTGATGGAATTTTCAATCCAGATGGACAGTTGAAAGAGAATATTATTCCTCCGAAGCCTCTTCAGAAAGTGAGTGCTGGCTGGAGCTTGCATGATAGTAACTGGTTTCCCGATTTTCCGGTTTCAGCAGAAAAAGCTATCTTTTTTTACGAAAAGACTGGTGGGCCAACGGTGGATGGAGTTATTGTCATTACTCCAGCTGTTTTGCAAAAACTCCTCATGATTACTGGACCTATCACACTTCCGCAGTATGGATTGGTAGTGGACGCTGATAATTTTATTCCCGTTATTCAAGAGCAGGTAGAGGTAAAATACGATAAAGAAGAAAACAAGCCAAAAGCAGTGCTAGCAGATTTAGCAGCTGTCCTTATTGAGCGAGTGTTTTCTTTGCAAGACAAAACAACGCTGTACAAAATGGCGGAAGCGTTGGTTGAGGGTCTCAATGAGCGCCATATTCAATTGTACGCAAGACACGAGGACACCGAGGAATTGATTGATAAGGCTGGCTGGTCAGGGAAGATGCTTGAAACGGGGTATGATTATTTGAGCGTGATCCATACGAATATCAATGGCTATAAGACTGATGGGGTAATCGATGAAACAGTGAAGCATCGATCTGAGATTCAGAGTGATGGTTCGATTATTGATACTGTTACTATCACACGAAAGCACAATGGAGGTGACACGGAGTATGATTGGTGGAATAAAGTAAATGCTGACTATTTGCGAGTCTACGTACCCAAAGGATCACAGCTTCTTTCTGCCAAGGGTGCTACGTGGGAGTTTCCTGAAGCCCCGCTGGACTATAAGGCTTTGGGATTTCGGGAAGATGCTGATGTTGTACGTGAAGAAGAGAATACGAAGATTGATGAAGCAACAGGAACCCGTATCTCCGAGGATGCTGGAAAAACAGTTTTTGGGGCGTGGGTGTATGTGAGCCCTCAGGAATCAGTGACGGTCGAATACAGGTACAAGCTTCCTTTTGTACTGGATCAGCAAAAGCTCTCGGAAGGTGGAAGTGCGTACTCGGTGTTGTACCAGAAGCAAGCTGGTTCTCCAGGAAGTACAATTCTAGCGGAGATTGTGTACCCGGAAGGCTGGAAAACCATTTGGCAGACTGGAGGGAATCTGATACCGTATGAGCGTGTATTAAGGCTTGAAGGAACGCTGAAAACCGACAAGTTTGTGGGGGCCGTTTTTAGCACAAGACAATAATGATGACCGTACGAACTATTTTCAAGGGGATAGCCCGCTTTAGTAATTCTCAGACGCACACTATTGGAGGTGCGGCGCTTTTGATTGCCTTTGCGGGTATTGCGAGTCGTTTGTTGGGATTTGTACGAGATCGTATCTTGGCTTCCCAGTTCGGTGCTGGAGATTTCTTGGATGCGTACTACGCCGCGTTTCGTATTCCGGACCTTATTTACGGGCTGTTGGTTGCAGGAGCTCTTTCAGCTGCTTTTATCCCGGTCTTTACCGAACTCCTTTCCGATAAGAAGGATGAAGAGGCCTGGAAGCTGACATCAGGTTTGTTTCATATCATTCTGATACTGTTAGGACTTTTGGCTCTTATCGGTATTTTGTTTGCTCCGTGGCTTACAGAATTTTTGGCACCAGGATTTTCTTCGGAAAAAAAGGAGCTCACTGCTCTTCTGACACGTGTTATGTTGCTCTCGCCTCTTTTCTTGGGAATGAGTGCGGTATTTGGAGGAGTGCTTGTTTCCTTTAAGCGTTTTGCGGCGTACTCTCTTGCGCCGATTTTTTATAACCTTGGTATTATTGTCGGGGCTCTTCTTTTCACGCGTTGGTTTGGACCAGCAGGACTTGCTTGGGGAGTTGTTTTTGGGTCATTTCTTCATATGCTGATTCAGTATCCAGCGCTTCGCTTATCAGGCTTTCGCTATCAAAGGTTTTCTCTCGCTGTATGGAAGGATCCCTTTGTGCGACGAGTCGGACTTTTGATGATACCGCGATCGTTAAGTATGGGAGTGAGTCAGATCAGTCTTCTGGTTATGACTGTATTTGCTTCTACTTTGGCCTCAGGGAGTTTGGCTGCCTTTACGTTTGCGAATAATATCCAGAGTGTTCCACTTGGTCTTTTTGGAATCGCTTTTTCTTTGGCAGTATTTCCATCACTCAGTCTTTTAGCAGCGAAGAAGAAAGACGGAGAATTTTTTGAAATGTTTTCCCAGACAGCGAGGCGTATTCTTTTCTTTGTTGCGCCGATCAGTCTTGCAATGATTATTTTCCGTGCCCAGTTTGTGCGTGTCATCTTGGGAGCGGGAGCTTTCGATTGGGAAGATACTATTTTGACATTTGAAATTCTGAAATTTCTTTCGCTCAGTTTGTTTGCGCAAAGTCTCATCCCTCTTTTCGCTCGTGGATTTTTTGCGCTCCAAAATACCAAGGTGCCTTTGTATATAGCGCTGGTGAGTGAGACGGTGCATATTATCCTCCTCCCGCTTCTTTTGCCTCACTATGCTGCAGAAGCATTGGCAATCTCTTTTTCTGTTGCCAGTATCGTGAATGTTCTTTTGCTCTATGTTGCTCTTCGGAGTCGAGTGTCAAAGTGGAGTGACCAGTCTTTCTTGCTTCCGATCGCGAAGATCTTTTTCGCAGCTCTTTTGGCCGGGGCGATCGCCCAGCTTTCTAAGTATCTTTTTGCGTTGACAACCAATGAGCTTGATACGTTTATCGAAGTCTTCCTTCAGCTTTTGATCGGTCTGACCATCGGAGGGTCAGCCTTTGTTTTCTTCTGCTTTATCCTCAAGGTAGAAGAGCTTTCTATGGTAAAGCGTTTTATCCTCTGTCGAATCCTTCGTAAGCCAGAAACAGCTACTTTGACCGAAGATCATCCAGAGCGAGGGGACTGGTAAGGGTATTTTTTTGGGACAGCTCTTATCTTTTGTTTCCTTGCTTCTTTGTGTTTTTTCCCGTACCGTAGATAGACAATACACCTCTTATGCGTCAAGACCATATTCGCAATTTTTGTATTATCGCCCATATTGACCACGGTAAGTCTACGCTTGCTGATCGGTTGCTTGAGCTTACCCAGACAGTCGAAAAGCGGAAAATGAAAGAGCAACTTTTGGATCAAATGGATCTGGAACGCGAGCGAGGTATCA
This sequence comes from Patescibacteria group bacterium, assembly GCA_038062975.1. Taxonomy (GTDB): domain Bacteria; phylum Patescibacteriota; class Minisyncoccia; order Moranbacterales; family UBA1568; genus UBA1568. The sequence continues at coordinate 24,029 of JBBTWC010000007.1, forward strand.
CAATCAAGCTTCAACCGGTGCAGATGCATGCGGTGTACAAAGGCGAAGAGTACACACTTAACCTTATTGATACTCCTGGTCATGTAGACTTTCACTATGAAGTATCGCGCTCTTTGGCTGCTGTAGAAGGAGCTGTTTTGCTGGTGGATGCTACAAAGGGTGTGCAGGCGCAGACCTTGGCCAACCTGTATTTGGCGATTGAACAGGGACTCGAGATCATTCCAGTGGTGAATAAGATTGATCTTCCCAATGCTGAAGTGGATAAGACCAAGAAAGAAATTGTGCATATCTTGGGATGCAAAGAAGAGGATATTTTGGAAGCTTCTGGAAAAACCGGTATCGGAGTAGAAAAGGTCATCGACCGTGTAATTGAAAGAGTGCCAGCTCCAAAGGGCGATGAGAGTAAGCCTCTCCGAGCTCTTATTTTTGATTCTGTCTACGACACCTACAAAGGAGTAGTCGCATACGTGAAGGTTGTTGATGGTTCTGTAAAACGAGACGATGTTCTCCATATGTTGGCAACAGAAAAAGACAGCGTCACTGTGGAAGTGGGATTGTTCAAGCCAGGTATGACGCCACTTGATGAATTAAAAGCAGGGGATATCGGGTATATCGCTACTGGACTCAAAGAAGTGGCACATTGTCGCGTCGGTGATACGGTAACGTGGAAATCCAAGGATAGAAATGCCTTGAAACTCCTGGCGCTTCCTGGATACAAAGAAATTAAACCAGTAGTGTATGCAAGTTTTTATCCGCTTGAAGGGGATGAATACACCTTCATGCGTGATGCTCTGGATAAATTACGATTAAACGATGCTGCATTCGTGTTTGAACCGGAAAGCAATCAGGCTTTGGGACGGGGATTTCGTTGTGGATTTCTTGGACTTTTACACTTGGAGATTATTCAAGCGCGTTTGGAGAGAGAGTTTGATCTCAATCCCACCATTACGACACCATCGGTTGTGTATGAGCTTGAGCTTCGAGGGGGTGAAAAGATGACGATGTATTCACCAACTGACATGCCAGATCCTGCAACGATTGAGCGTATCAGTGAGCCATACGTAGCGCTTTCTATTGTGGTGCCGAGTGAGTATCTTGGGAGTGTCATGACGATGACGCAGAATATTCGAGCCGAGTATAAAAACACCGAATACATTGATGAGGGGCGAGTATTTATACTTTTTGAAGCGCCCCTCATGGATGTTATTGTAAACTTTCATGATGATTTGAAGAGTGTTTCTTCGGGGTATGCATCCATGAACTACGAACCTATTGGATACCGCCCAAGTGATGTCGTTAAGCTCGATATTATGGTGGCGGGGGATAAAATAGATGCGTTTTCGCGTATGATCCCACGAGCCAATGCTCAAGGTGAGGGAAAGCGAGTCGTCGAGAAATTAAAAGAGGTCATTCCAAGACAGAATTTCGCAGTGGCTATCCAAGCAACTATTGGTGGAAAAGTGGTCGCTCGAGAAACCATCTCTGCTTTTCGTAAGGATGTTATTGGAAAGCTCTACGGAGGTGACTTTTCTCGTAAAAAGAAGTTGCTTGAGAAGCAAAAAAAGGGAAAGAAGAAGATGCGTGACATTGGGAAAGTTTCTATTCCAACCCATGCTTTCCTTGCTGTTTTACGAAAATAGAACTTTTAGTAAGAATCTCTCATTCCCTGATTCTTTTGAAAGAAGTAAGGACTTGCTCCGATGGAAATACCCGTTATAATAGAGATATAAATATCTAGCGTATACGGTTATGGCTATGGAACTTACTACTGAGAATTTTGAGCAGGAAGTATTGAAGAGTGATAAGCCTGTTTTTGTTGATTTTTGGGCACCATGGTGTGGACCATGTCGAATTATCGGACCTATTGTCGATGAGCTCTCATCTGAAATGCCGAGTGTAAAGTTTGTAAAGTTGAATGTAGATGAACATCCAGCGATTGCTTCGCAGTATGGGATCTTGTCTATTCCGACGATGAAAGTTTTCAAAGGAGGTCAGGTTGTCAAAGAATTTATTGGAAGTGGCAATACAAAAGAGATGCTCAAGCAAGAACTTGGAGCGCTCTAAGAGAGTAGGCGAACAAACAAAAACAAATTTCTAGGAGGATTATGAAAATATATAAGGAGCGTATCGATCTCGAAAGCAAAACGCAGATCGAGTTTCTCGATATTACCGATAAAGTTCAGGAGATCATTGATCGTTCTGGCGTTCGTGAGGGCCAAGTATTGGTGTATGTCCCGCATACTACTATGGGCGTGGCTATAAACCACAATGAACCCATGTTGCTTCAGGATTTTATGCGTGTTTTGTACAAAATTGTCCCAGTAGATAATCAGTATTCGCATGATCTTTTTGAGTTGCGTCGTGAAGCAGGATCAGACGGGCGAAGTAATGGACATTCACACTGTAAGGCAATTCTTTTGGGGAATAGCGAGACTATCCCAATCGAGCGTGGAAAGCTCGTTCTTACGGATCGACAAAATATTTTTGCTGTTGAGTTTGATGGTTCACGGAAACGAGATGTGGTGATTCAGGTTATCGGATTGTAATTCTAGGAAATATGGGGAGTAGTCTGGTTGAGGTTTTGGTGCGCAATGGGTATTTAAAAACAGCAGGGAATATTCGTGCCTTTAGCGATATTTCGCGAGCTGATTTTGTTCCATCAGAATTTGAAAATGAAGCGGAAGCAGATATTCCTCTTCCTATTGGCTTTGGGCAGACCATTTCCCAGCCAACCACCGTCGCTCTTATGTTTGAGCTCCTCAATCCTTTGCCAGGGAATTGTGTTTTAGATATCGGCTGTGGATCAGGCTGGACGAGCGCGCTTTTAGGGAATATTGTTGGGAAAGATGGGAAGGTCATTGCGCTTGAGCGTCTCCCGGAACTTCATGAGATGACGAAAAGAAATGTCGAGAAGTTTCAGCTTTTGAGCGCGGGGATTGTAGAATGCTTTTTAAGTGACGGTCTCCTTGGGTATCCAGAGTGTTCTCCCTTTGATCGAATCTTGGTTTCAGCGGGAGCAGAAGAGATTCCTCAAACTTTGAAAGAGCAACTGAAAGTGGGAGGGAAGATGGTTATCCCAGTACATAATCACCTGACCTTTCTGGAAAAAAGGGGCCCAGATGATTTTTATAAAGAAGAGTTTCCTGGTTTTTCGTTTGTTCCATTAGTGAAAAAATCATTTTAATTTATAGCTATCTTCTTGTGCGTATTTTTCTCATCATTGCTACGATTGTAACCCTCAGTGTTTTTGGGATGTTTTCTTTTGTTTCGTACGAAGCAAAATTCTCTTATGGAAGCGTGATGACGAACCAGTCATTTGAAGTTCGTTTAGGAGAAGATGCTTTTCAGGTGAGCGCTCGTCTCAAAGAGCAGGGCATTATTCGCTCTTCGGTCGCTTTTTTGTGGCATCTCGTAAAAGAAAAAGATGTGCATTCTTTAGTAGCGGGAACCTATGAAGTCAGTGGTTCTCAGTCGATTGCCGAGATCGCTCATATCCTTACTCAGGGGAAGATTCAGGAGGCAGCTCAGGATATCCGCGTGACCTTTCCGGAGGGATGGACAGCGCGTATGATGGCTGAGCGTCTTACAGCTCAAGGATTGCCAGGTGAAGAGTTTCGACTCATCGCGGAAAAGCCATCCGCGGAACTTCGAGCAGAGTTTGATTTTCTTGCAGGACTTCCAGCAAAGGCGACATTGGAAGGATTTCTTTTTCCTGATACCTATCTGTTTGCCCCTGATGCTACCGCTGACGTTATTATTCACACTCTTCTTCGGAACTTTGGAACAAAGGTAACGCCTGATTTGCGGAACGCTTCAAAAGAGAGTGGGCATACCTTTTTTCAGGTAGTAACTTTGGCGAGTATCATTGAAGAAGAGGGAAGAAGTGAAGAAGATCGTAAAATGATCAGTGATATTTTTTGGAAGCGTATTGCTATTGGGCAACCCCTTCAGAGTGATGCAACGGTGAACTATATTCTCGGTACGTTCAAGGACCAGCCAACCTTAAAAGATCTCGAGACGAATTCTCCGTACAATACTTATCAAAACGCTGGGCTTCCGCCAGGACCAATTAGTAATCCTGGGCTCATCTCTCTTCGAGCAGCTATTTACCCAAAGGATAATCCATACTTTTATTTTTTGAATAATCCAGAAACAAGGGTAACGGTTTTTTCCCGAACATTTGAAGAGCATAAGCAGAATCGAGTAAAGAACGGATTGTAAAAATTAGTACGGTCTTTATGAAAGCTTTTTCGCTTTCAGGTTGGAAGAATAGTTCTCTTACCTCGCGGGATTCTTTTGGATTACTGCTCACGCTTTTTGTATTCTTGTTTTCTGTGGGAGGATGGCAGGCATTTTTTTCTTCCGCAGTAGATCTTAAGGAAGGAGGTATTAATGGGATCATCCTTTGGTTTTTCTTTCTTTCGGTCGTTTTTCTTTTGGGGGTTGTTGTATGGAGGCGCCTTTCTGTGCGGATACTAGGAGCAGTGTGCGCTTTCGTCCCAGCGCTCTTTTTTCTCCATCAGTGGTACGTTGTTGTTTTTGTGCTTTTTTCAATTGCAATTTCAGTGTTGGGTATGTGGTTGGCGGAAAGAGAGATGGCTGAGCGCCTTTCATTTCACTTTTTCAAGACTGCTGCTGCAGGACAATTCTTCTTTGTACTTGGTTTGTCGCTTGTTCTCTCGAGTGGCTATTTTTCGTTGCTCAAGCAAGCTTCATGGGAGGAGATTGTGCCACG